>NZ_WMEA01000004.1:300000-456182 GCF_021735925.1 Loktanella sp. M215 | reverse complement strand
AATCCTCGATCGTCACTACCCGTTCGTAGTCAGAGATCAGGTAGAGCATACGCCGCCCCCAATTCCGTTTTCCCGGTGGACGTGCCGCCCGCGATCACGATGTTCAGTTCCAGCCGCAGCACTTCCTTCAAAAAATCATCGACGCTTCCCGCCCGGGCGATAACCTCAATGTGGCGCAGCTTTTCTATCCGCTCTTCATCTTGAGAAGCCGTCACATCATCTCGGAGAAAGGAAAAAGGGTGCGCGGCTCGCCGGTATGGCCCGGTCTGAATATCCGAAACGACAACACCGTGCCGCTGGCTGACGCGGGCGGGATTACCGCTCGGACGCGCAGCATCATCCCCGGCGTGTTCAACCGACGTGGACAGCAATGGCGCTTTTTCCGTCAGCGCCACAGCGCTTGCATTCGCGCTTTGCTGTGCAATGTCCTTGGCCGCTTCGCGGCGTAATGTCGTGTTCAGAGGCCCGCACCATCTGGGCCAAGCCCTGTCGTTCGACGTAGCACTGACCATCACCATTTATGACGACTTCAATCACCGTAGGGTCCTGAAAGAGAGGGGATCGAACGGCTTGAGATATTCCGCGAGGTAAGAGGACACTAGAACAACTCCATGTCGTTCGTGACCATGACCATAATCACCGAGCCATGCTCGACCGTGATGATCGGCGCCAGTGACAGGTATTCTTCGATCACCGCACTGGCGTTGTCGCTGGCGTCCGTGCTGACGGCCTCTGCCAGTATCGCGCTTTCATCGTTCTGAACGCTTGCCGCAGCAGCAGCCGGAGCCGCGCTGAATACCGAAATCAGCGCCGCAGACCCGAACCGTTGCAGGAACCGACTGTTGACCTTGCCCGTCAGACCAGACCGTCCCAGCCGATCCGACCCGTAGGCTTCAAGGTCGACCACTTGACCGTTCGGCGTGACAACCCGGTCCCATGCGACCAGCACCCTCTTTTGACCAACGGCCACCTCGTTCGAGTAGCGCCCGAACATCTGGGACCCGCGCGGGATCAGGACCCGACTCATGTCGAATGACCAAATGTCGTAGGAGACCGTGCTCGTGATCGTGCCAGACAGTTGCGAGTTGATGCCGGTCGTCAGCGTGGCCTCGATCACCGTGCCTTGCATGACGGTATTGGACGGCGCACCGATGACCCGCGATTGCGTTGGCGCGATCTTGTCGGACCCGGCACGGATGAACGCCTCATCGCCGGTATAGTCGCGGCCTTCGCTTTCCGTCCCGCCGCCTGACATGCCGTCGATGGGACTGTTGATCTGGGCTTGCCGAATGGATTCCGCTTCCGCCCGCCGCCGTTCGAGTTCCTGTTGCCGCGCCAGCCTTTCCTCCGCCATCATCTGTTCGGCCAGTGAGTCGTCACTGGCCTGATTGAGTTGCAGCAGCAGACTGGAATTTTCCGCTTGGGTGCGCTGAAGGTCACGGGTGAGCTGGTCACGCGCAATGGTCAGGTCCTGCACTTCCGCCGACCGTGCCGCCATATCAACCGCCAGCCCGTCAAGTTGTGTCCGTAGCGCGTCAAGCTGTGCCGTATCGATGACCGGGGCGGCGGGTGCCTCATTGCGGGCTGCATCCAGCAGGCGGTTCACTTCGTCCAGACGTTTTTGCAGCGCAATTTCCGCTTCAGAGGGGCCGGCCTCTGTCACTGGAAAGGCGGGCTCTGGCGTGATGACAGAGGTCATGCCGTCAGAAGAATTGCGCGGAAACTCGGACGCATCCGACGTGTCGCGTTGCTGGATCGTCACCGATCCATCCCGTCCCATCAGATGGGCTACCCCGGCCCCGCCAGCTCCAAGACCGACGACCAATGTAATGCCGAGCAGGGCAGGGACGTTCGACTTTTTCTTGCCACCCTTCAAGCGGGCAGCGCGGTTTGCCACTGCATCAGCCATTGGTCACGTTCCCACTCTGGATGCAGATATATGCGTCGCCGTAGCGAATGACCCAGCGGTCAGACCGCGATCCGACCGTCACGCGCGTGCCATCCGTGCGCCCGTTGACGATGTATTCCCGGCCTTGAGCGTCGGCCCGGTAGATGCTGGGGATCGGCGCGTCGGGGCTGAAGGTGAAGAACGTGCGCCTGCCGTCGTCATAGACATTTACCGGCTGAATCTGGGCGTCCTTCGTGGCGGCGGAAATCACATAGGTTTGCGGTTTCCCCGCAGGGACCGAGGATTGCGCCGCCGCCGCCGTGCTTCCGGCAGGCGATTGAAAGCTAACCGAATAGTGCGGACGCGCCGTGGCGCTTTCGTGCAGTTCGACCAGATAGAACCGTTGGTTCGTGACGATCACGCCATTGGTCACGGCCCCCGCGATCACCGGCTTGACCAGAATGGCGTTGCCGCCGCCCGTGTCGGCAAACTGAAAACTTTCCGTGTCACCGGCTTTGAAATCCACAAAGCGTTCGCCTTGGGCCAGCGTGATCAGCGTGACCCGGCGCAGTTGAGTGTTGATCTTGTAAACCTGACCTTCCTGATAGATCGCGACAGCACTCCGCGCATCGACGCGCATGGACCGCGGCGTTGTCTCCGCGAGGGCAGGGGTGGCAAGTGCCGCCAACAAGGCGGCGCACAGCAGCTTGTTCATTCGCGCGTTCCTTCCGATGCGACACGGTAGCCAGTGACCTGAAACCCGAACGGGTTCTGCCAAAGGAGCAGGTTGTTATCGACCGTGCTGGGATTGAAGTTGGTGGTGACGGTGGCGACGAAATCGCCGCGCTGGACGGGGGCGTTGGGACGCCGCAGCGTCTTGGTGAACCGGACCTGTGCCGTGTCGTTGTCGATCATCAGGACGTTGTTGATCGACACATCGACGGTGCCGTCCACGCCGTAGCTTTCGGGCGGATAGTTGGCATTGCCCGGCGTCCAGAACCGTTCGAGGGACTGGCGAACCGGGATCGCAGACCGCTTGAACACGGACAGGATGCGATATTCGTTGTCGTCCGCATCGTAGGTTTCGCGGTCCATGACGTAGGCGTAGATCAGGCTTTCCACGACCGCCTGTTGCTGGTCCACGCTGGCGCGGTCAACGCTGACACCGCGCTCCACCACGCCCGTGTCCTTGTCCACGATTGCGAGGTAGGCTTGGGTCTCGTTATGAGCCAGCCCGTAGGCCCCCATGCCGACCCCGGCGAGCCCCAGAACCATCCCGACGACGGCCACGGCCCATGCCCGCTTTTCCCGCTGGCGCATCCCAAGGATCGTTTCAGCGATGAAGTAGGAACCGCCCGCTTCACTGGCCGCAGCGACCGCTTTTTCCACGTCGGCGCGGTCATGCGGTTCGACCTTTGAAAGTGGGCTTTTGAGAATCTTTCTCTGTTCAGCAGTGAGCGAGGTCATGCCGTTCTCCAATCTATGAGGTCGCGTTTGCGGTTAAGTTTTGGCTTTGGCCCGGAGGCGTTCGTTGGACGCGCGGGCAAATTGCACGTCGCGCCGTCGCTGGACGAAACGCCCAGCCGCGTTCTCTGAAAGTTTCGCGCCGACGTTCGCCAGCTTCATGTCCATGGCCGATCCGAAGCGGCGGGTCTGGGCGGCACGCTGGGCAGTTTCGCCGCCAGTGGTGGCACCGCTTAGAACCTGCGCACCCGACCGCTTGATAAACCCACCGGCAGCGATTCCCGGACGGCTGACGATGCTCAATGCCTGCGGGGCGATGCCGCCGAGGTTCAGTTGTCCGGTGATGTTCGAGGCGACCTGCGGGATCGTCAGCAAAGCGTAGATGCCCACAATAATAATGACGACGACGCCAGTAATTCCGATCAAGGTTTCTTCGCTTTGTGCCAAAAACGCCCGTTCTGCCACCGTTGCGACGAACCCCATCACACCGGCAGCGGCGACCGGATACATGAAGTAACCGATTAACGACGACACCCATGCCTCAAAAAGAAACTGCGTTCGGTTCAGGCATGTTGCCGCAATGGCGAAGGGTGCCAGCCCGACCAGAATACCGATCATGATTTTGGCGAATCCTGCCACCAGAATGTAGGCCGCTTGCAGGAGGGCCAGCAGCAGATACATGATTGCACCAAGAAAGCCCCGCGCGATTGCGCTTTCAGCCCTAATCACCGATGAGGCTGTCTCTTGTGCCTGCGCGGAAAAGTTTTCTGCTTGGTCAATCGACGAAGTTGCAGCACCGCCGTTGGCTGCCGAGAAAAGTGCAGTCACCAAACCATCGCCCGTATTGGTCAGCGCGTCGTAAATCACTTCAAAGTTGGCCCATGACAGTCCGAACGTGAAGATCAGCACAATCCGAAGAACCAGTTGCGTCATGTCGCCAGCTCGTGCCGTCACTACCCCTAAAGCCACGGCAACGCCGAATACCATGAAGGCCATGACGGCAAGAATTGTGATGATCCCACCATAGCCGTCCGCCACAGCCACAAAGGTATCCTGTGCGGCACCGCTTACTGCGGTGTCGATAAAACCCATAATGTCTGCGACGATTGCCATTCAGTTATTCCAGTTCGAGTAGCATGGTGATGTCGCACATGCGGTCATAATCTTTTTTGATTTGGTCGCGCATACGGACAGGAGTTATGGGATAGATCCGGTGGTTTTCGACACCTTCGGTCAAGGTATCAAAGGCCGCGACAGCGACGGGCCAATCCGCTTTGAGCGTATCGCAGGTGCAGTCTTTGGCCTTGATCGCATTGTCGTAGGCCATCCATTCGTAGATGAACGCCTTGGCTTGTCCGATACTTGTTTCACGCCAGTCATCCTTTGCCGTGAAATCGTGTGCGGGCTTGTAGTCCGGATTGTGGCCGGAGCAGCTCGACACCTGACGCGGCCGGCTCGCTTGGTCGGCAGCAACTTTTTCCGTGGGGATCGGCCAGCTAAAGAAGCCCATTTCCATCGCCCGCGACTGGATCAGATTTGCAAAATCGTTCTGCGTGCTTTCGTCTTTCGGCACCAAGTAGCGCACGCCGTCACGGGCTTCCGTCTGGAACCGTTGGGCCGCAGCAGGGGAGGCCATTGCGGCGACAGCAGCACAGGTCAGCAGCAGGGTTTTCATGGTGAGGTTCCTTTTCATTAGTCCGCCGTTTCCGATGGGGTCAGGTCGAGATATTTCTGTTCGTCCGCCAGCGTGGCCGCCGTCATGACACCGGCTTGGCCGAGGCCGATGGTCTGGGCGGCTTCGAGTTGCCAGATGTTCGCCAGCGCCATGCCCATTTCGGCAGTCATGCGGGTGTTCAGGTCGATTGCCGCCTTCATGCCCTGCGTGTCGGGAATGTTGCCGGTCAGCTCTTCGATCCGTTCAAGGCTTTTTCCAGCCGCCTCTTGCGAGGCTTCCGCAGCCACACCCATCATCGCGCCAGTGTTGCCCTGCACACCGATCCGCGCCGCCCCAGGATCTTCGCTGTTGGCGAGGTCCGTCATTTGCGTGGTCGAAGTGCCGGCGCTCGCAAAAATCTGGCCGACAATGTCCGTGGTCGAACGTCCACCGATTTTCCCGCCCGCACCGATCGCACTCCAGTTGCCAGCCATGGCGTCCTGCAAGGACGCTTGCAGGTCAGGAATTTCCGGCAGCAGGTCCTTGAACCAGTCACCAGACAGCAGCAGCTTGCCTTCGGCAAAGCCGTCCGTCAGCGCCTTGTATTGATCTTCCATCAGCCGGATTTGCGCGATCAGCTTCAAGGTCTGGTCGTCCAGTTTGAGGTTCTGGGACACCGCCTCATTCAGTTGCAACCGGGCTTCCGCCAACATCTGTTGCAGTTGGGCGATGGAGGACACGTCAATCGTCGGAACACCTTGCGCCGTGGCAGAGCCACCAGCCAGCGCCAGAGCCACGGCAACGGTCGAGAGCAGCTTGTTCATTCTGTGATCCCTTCAAAAAATTCACGGTCGCGGGCGTAGGCCGCAAAGAGCGTTCCATATTGCGCCCATTCTGCCTTGCGCTTCACCGCCATGAGCCGGGTCAGAACACCGGCCATGCGCGTGACTTCCGCCTTGGCATAGCTGTTGAGGTCCATCGCTTCCTTGGCCGAGGCCGAGAGCGAGATACGCCGCAAAATCTCTTGCAGCCGCGAAAGCGACTGGATCAGAATTTCCTGGCTGTAACCGGCGTAGGACATGGCCGCGTCCGATATGTTCGACATTTCAGAAATCGAGATATCCGCCAGCGCCAGTGTCCCGGTCTGGTCTGCGCCGCTGATCTGGGCGGCATAGACGTTGTAAAAACCGCTGATCTTTTTGACGTAATCCTGCGTTTCCTTGTAGGGCGGGATGCCGTCGTATTTCATCACGGCACCGGGGCCAGCGTTGTAGGCGGCCAGTGCCAGCGGCATCGACCGAAACGTGCGGATTTGCTGCATCAGGTAGCGCGCCCCGCCGTCCAGTTGCAGATGCGGATCGGTGTAGTAGGCCGGATAAATGCCGAGGTCTTTGGCCGTGCCGGGAATGATCTGCGTCAGCCCGAAGGCCGCCGCAGGAGACCGCGCCCCGATCTGAAACCGGCTTTCCTGCTTGACCAGCGCCTGAAACCAGCACCGAAACTCCACCGCGTTGATCCCGATTGCCGCCAGCGCCGGGTCACTTCCAAACTTCACCGCCGTCTGGGCAATCATCGACTCGATGGTTTCGCGAGCGTCACCGAACAACCGCCCCGCGTAGGGGTTGTTGTCCTCAATTGCATAGACGGCACTTGCGACCATGCCGTCCAAGCCTTCGAGGTCCGTCGTCATGGCCGACGATCCGCGCAGCATATTGATGGTGTCCTGCAGGGCGGCGATCTGATCCGCTCGAGATCCGAGGTTTTGGGTCAGCGTGGCGCTGATCTGGGCTTGCTCAACCATCTGGGCTTGTTCGCCCGCGTTGATCGACTGCATCTGGGCGAGCGCAGCCACATCAATTTCCGGCACGCCTTGCGCCACCGCCCCGGAGGCGGTCAGCGCAAGCGCCATGGCGGGACGGCGCACCCGTTTACCCACCGATGGGGGTCCAATCGCAAGCTGCGGTCGGAGCGGCAGACGCGGCAAATGCCAGCGCGTTTGAGGACCAGCAGTTTGTTTGGCGACCCTGATTTTCTGCACAGGCCGACAAGCCATTCAGAAGGGTAAGAAGCAAAAGTGCCTTAAACATGCGCGCGCCTTTCAAGGGATGTTTCAAGATCATCGGAAGGTCTCTGGTCACGCCAGAAGTCAGGCCGGTCGCGGTAGTCGTCGCCAAACCGGGCAGACCCAGACCTTCCGCCACCAAGTACAGTCAGCAGCGGGCCGAGCCGCCCCAGGTCCACATCGAGGATCGTCGATCCGGCATCCGTGCGATGCAGCGCCTTGCGACCCTGCAAAGACTTGGAGAGGATGAAGGACAGCTCGCCGTCCGACATGGACATGCCGTCATAGTGGCCGGGTTCGGCGCGATGGTTCGGAAAGATCAGTTGGTTCGGCAGACCTTCGAGGATCGACTTTGCTGCCGATTGCTGAATCTGTGACGGGAACTGCGTCAGCATCACCACGACCACGTTCATCTTCCGCGCGGTCACGAGCCATTTTTTCATTTCCTCTGCAAAGTAGGGATCATCGAGAACCTGCCACGCTTCATCGACCAGCAGCACCATCGGCCGCTTTTTCTTCCAGGACCGTCTCAAAGGCGCGGAACAGGTAGGCCAGAATGGCCGTGCGTTCCGTCCCTGCCGCCAGCACGTCCGTCAGATCAAGGGCTGTCACGTCGTTGGCCCCGAAGTTGACCAGCACATCGTCACTCTCTCCAAAGACCCACGCATAGCGCCCGTCAGGCCCCCACTCGCGGACCCGTAGGGCAAGGTCGTTGCCGTCGTCAGCGTCACCGATCAGCGATACGAATTGCGAGAAATTCTTGAGGTTGCCCGGCGCGGAGGCGTTCTGGCGAATGGCGCTTTTGAGGGCTTGGCTCTGGGTCGGCGTCAGGGGCTTGCCGGTATGTTCCAGCAGGGCCGAGAACCAGCCGAGAAGCCAGGCTTCACCACGCGGGCCGGTTTCGGTCAGCAGGGGATTGAGACCCGTCGGCTCGCCCACCTTCACCGCGGCATAGGTGCCGCCCATTGCGCGGATTGGCATTTCCATCGCCCGGTCCTTGTCCAGTGCGATCAGCCGCCCGCCGTGCCGCAGAGCTTGCGCCGCGAGGAACAGGGTGGTGGTCGTCTTGCCGCCGTTCGACGGTCCCAGAACAAGGGTGTGGCCGTTCGTGGGTTCCGCATCCGGCAGACCGCGCGGGTGCAGGTTGAAGCGGTAGGGTGTGCCGCGTTCGGTTTCCAAAACCGTGATCGGTTCGTTCCATGGCACTTCGCCAACGCCTGCGCCAATGTCAGCGCCGTGCAGGCTCGCCAGATCGGCAAACGTCTCCGAAGTCACATAAGACGACCGGGCCGTCATGTGGCCGTTGCCGGGGTGACACGACAGAAGTTCCGTGGCCGTCGCCGCACGGTCGCGCAGCATCCGGAACCCGGCCCGCTGGCAAATGCTCATGACGTCCGACACGCGGGCGTCGAGTTCTTTGCGGTCCGGTGCGCGGACGAGGATCGTCAGGCGATATTCGCCGACGCCGAGTTCGCCCGACTCGATCCGGTCTACGGCCTCAACAAGCTGATTTTCCACACGTTGCGCCAGGTCATTACTGGCCTGCATCTGAAGGATGCGGGTGCGGGCTTGTTCTACAATGTTGTCGCGGTGGATCGGCGCATAGTTCTGCACCACAACAACGTCGTCCAGCGCACCCAGGGCATCAAGGGCGCCGGGCGTCGTGGCGGTCGGGTTTTCCTTGACGCTGATCACTGCCGCGACCGCTTCGCCGTCGTTCACATCGATAATGCCGTCCAGACCAAATTCCAGCGACACGTCGCTCACGTCTTGCGCCACAAGCGTCATAAGACCACGGCGCATGGACGCGTAGGGCTGGAAGTTCAGCACCGCCATGGCCGACCCGAACGCACCGTCAGAGATAGACAGCGGTGACAAGGTGACATTCAGGGCGTCGGCAAACACAGACGTCAGTTCAGATAGTGATCCGGCCAGTTCCGCCAGATTTTTCCGTCCGACCCGCTTGAGGGCTTTGCCGAGCAGCGGCACCCGCAGCGCATTATTGTTCGCCCGCACAATCGTCAGGACAATCACGGCCTCTTTCGGCTGGCTGGCGTTCAACCCGTCGAACCACGCATCATCGACCGCATGGGCGAAGGGATGCACCGGCTTGGTGTAGCCGCTGATTTGCACGTCGCGCCGGAAGCGGTGGATGAAGAAGCTGAAACTTTCGTCCAGACCATTGAGGATCTGGGACACGCGGGCGCGCAGGTCCAGCACGTCAGCGGAATCCGACGTGTCCGCATCAATGCCATAGACTTCAAATGCAGCGCAGACCGACCCGTCGCGCAGGATCATCGTCGTGTCGTCAAATTCGACCCCGTAGGGCATCTTGCGATAAAGTTCATACATCGGATGCACGGCCCTTTGTGGAGCGTTGGAAACGGACCGGGGTGCGGCCAAAGCTTTGCGGCACATGACGCAACCGCATGGCAATCAGACGGTGGCCGTTGGGGTTGATCGCGGTGATCGACCGTGCGCCGAAATACCAGATCGCGAAGGTTGGCAGCCACAGCAGCGCCTTCGTGATCATGAACGGCAGCACGGTCAGGCCGACCACCGCCATAAAGTAGGGCAGGGGAAGGCCAGCCATTTTGGCCTGCCGGGTCAGCCCTTTTATGACGACGGTTTCTTCCATTACGACAGGATCGACCGGAGGCTATCGACAAACGCGGGACCGCCGAACACCAGCACGGCCCCGAGGATCACGGCACCGGGCCACGCCCAGCTGATCCGGTTCATCGCGGCCATGAAGCCCGCCGCAGCAAGTGCTATCACGAACGCAATGGTCGCAAGCGGGCCACGCATGAAGGCAACGACCTGGTTGCCCGCGTCCTCGGCCTTCGTGAAGTCGATATCTTGCGCCGCAAGATCTGTGCCATAGGCGCAAAGGATCAGGGCGCCGGCGCAAAGCGCGCCCGCCCGGTAAACATTCATGTTCACGGTGGTTACTCCTGTGAGGAAATGCGCCGCCACTGGCGCTCGTAATTGGACATGACTTTAGAGACATGCCGTTCGGTCTCCCGGTAAGGGGGGGACGCCTTTGTAGGTTCGCACCGCGCCGGGGCCTGCGTTGTAGGCCGCCAAGGCCAGCGAGAGCGTTCCAAATTCTGCGATTTGGGCGATCAGATACCGCGCACCACCGTCAAGGTTTTGCGCCCTGTCGTTGGGATCGACGCCGAGCATCCGCGCCGTTCCGGGCATGAGCTGCGCCAGACCGATTGCACCGACAGGGCTGCGGGCGTGTTCGTCAAAGCCGCTTTCGGTCTGGATCATCACGTCAAAGAAAATGATGAACTCGCGCGGGTCGATCCCGGCCGCTTTCACGATGGGATGCGAGGCGTAGCGCGATGCTACAGACCGGACCAGCGCACGGTTCGTGCCAACCGACACAGGCACAGCGGCCAACGCCGCAGGCAGGACTTGCCCCTCTGGCGATGCACCAATGACCGACACCGGGGCATTTGACGTTGAGATTGAAGGCTGCGGTTCTCGATCACCGCCAATGGTTTTCCAGCCGCCGCCGATGCCGCCCCAAGCGTTATCCGCGAGCGCAGGGTTGCTGAACGACAGGAGGAAACATGCAATCAGGCAATGATGCGGGAGGTTAGCTTTCGCTGCTGTTCCCAGCTTGATCGGGAAGGGTATGGTTCGACTGCCCCCCCTCGAAAAAGGGGAGAGTGAAGTCTGCGAAACCCATTCGGTGCATAAACGATGCGCAGCCGTTGATCGTCCGGAAGACTTTGATTTTGATTTCTTGAACTTCGCCCGCTCGGCGCGGAAATACGACCAGTGTTTTTGAGACGCTTCCATCATCGCTGACGACGCGGACTGTCCACTCGCCATACCAGACGGCTGCTTTGTAGTAGGCATCTCCCACGCAAAGGACCTGAGCTTGATACCCCATCCGAAGCAGCTGTCGAAACTCTGGTTCCATGACCACATTTGGCGCTTCTTTTTGTAAATCTACATCCACGCCTGTGGTCCTTCTGTATGAAGGGTCAGGCACCCTACCTGGGCACCTTCAACCTACATTCTTATAAATATGCGCACAACATATAAATTTCACTGAAATCTATGAGTACGCTCATTGAGTTTGGTTCGTCTTCAAAACTATCCATAAGCGGCAAAACGCGCGAATCAAAGCTTTCACGGGTTAATGTGACCCATGAGATTGAGAATTCGGTCGATCACCGCCTCACGGATCTCTGGTTGCTCAGATAAAAGATCGTGGCGACCTTTCGGGATCAGGGACGTAGTTGCCGTTCGGCCAGTCCGCCATGCGGGTGCGGATCGCTTCCTTATCCACGTCCCCATCGGCCTCTCCGCAGAAAGCGAGACAAGGGATCGGTGGTGAAGGCATCGAAGCGAGCGAACGACACTCTTTCAAAGACTCGTTGAGCCAGCCGAAGCTCACGCCACCGATCATCAGTTCCGGATGAGCCTTCGCCTGCGACTGCCAGTAAGCGTATTCGTCCGCGTTCCCCGTCATCGTGTTTTCTTCGAAGGGGGCTTTTGTGACATAGGGTTGCCCGCTCTGTCCCGGTGCAAAGCGATTTCCGAACCCGCTCAGTCGCGCGCATTTGGACAACACGCCCGCGATTGAACGAACGGGCGGCGGTAGGGTGATCCCCCACATTGGCCCCACGAAGGCGCAAGCCTTCAGTTCGACTCCCCGGACCAGACCGCGTAGGGCGATTGCCGCGCCCATCGAATTGCCGATTAGCGTCCAGGGCCGCGGCAGGTCAAGATCGCGGGCTGCCTGGATCATGGCGTCGAGATCGTGCTGATAGTCGGTGAACCGCTCGACGTGGCAGATTTTTGGATCTTCGGTCAGCCTGTCCGACAACCCGTGACCGCGCCAATCAATGACGAACGTGCCGAATCCTGCCTCTCCCAACCGCTTAGCCAAACGGCCATACCGCTCAATGTAGCCGGAACGCCCCGGTGCGATGAAGACAGTCCCTTCGCCACGCCGAGCCGCGCTTGAAACTGGCCAGTGAGCAAGCCGTAACCTCACTCCATCTTCAGCACGCGCCCAAAAGGCCTGACCGCCCTCCGGACCTTCAGCGATTGCAGTGTAAAATGGTGCTTGTTCCATGATATTTTGTCCCAGAGCGAGTGCGGCGTCTTGTCAGACACCAGATCGAAAGCACCACAGAGCAGACAAGCGCAAGCGAAAAGCCCTGGACCTGCCCGATAGATAGAAGGGTGCAAACAAGAAAAACCTGAACAATGGCGAACGTCTTCCAAGGGACGTATCCGAACAGGGGACGCGCTGGTACGTAACCGCCTTGGGCACGTTGGCGAAGCGCCATTTGACCCCTGCTGACCCGCGAAGCGCAAACGAACAGCGCAAAATTGGCGACCGCAACCAACAGAAACGTCGTAAAATGTGAGACAGACGTATTAGGCAAGGTCCCGTTGACGTCGGCCGATAACCGCAGGACGCCGGTCAGATCGTGGAAAATCCAAAGCGCGATATTTGTCGCATCCGATGATAGATAAGCTGCCTGAAGTTTGATCGCAATCGCGGCCCAGCCAATCAAAAGCGCTGAATCAAAGGCTGAAATCGCGATCCTTGACCCCTCCTGGATCGCAACTTCTTGCTCGATTTCACCATCATTGTTGTGGGCCAGCCATTCATAATCCCCGGCCATGATAAAAAGGAACATGAGCGCAGTCAGAAATATGAACACGTAGAGAGCGGAGTAGAGGTAACCAAACATGGAAACGACAGCCGACGCACCCTGACCAACAAATTCCGGCCGAACGAGGGTCAGAAGGTTTCTGTCAATCTGGTATATACCGGCCTCACCTTCTGCGTAGAGCCGAAGACATATCCCAACCCACTGGGCAAGAAAAACGCCACCAAGACACAGCACGAGGATCATCCAGAAAGGGAAGGCGGTCCTGTCTATTCGAGCGTCCCATAATGACGCATCTTCTTCTGTGCGCGTATAGCAAGACGATCCACCCAAAAGACGACAGCGCCCATACGACCGCCAGTGCGTCAGACTGAAGCTCACCCGCATGATGAACAGCGGCAGGATCAGTGCGGGCAAAACGGTCCAAGTTGGTGCCCAAAGAAATCCGACCTCTTTGGAAAGATCGGGTGTCACGCTGTAGCTGACCGACAGCAGACCCAAGATTCCGTTCACGAGACCGTTCACAGCGTAGGCCGCCCAGATCAAGATTGACAGCTTGAGCGTGTCATCGCGACTGAACCAAGCCTCCCATGAACTTGCCAGACTAGGGGTTCGTATTGGCACATCGCCTGCTGGAATCGCGGCTGGATCATAAGCTGAATCATCGGGCGAGCTATCATCTGCACCATTGCGCGGTTCGGATCTTTTGCGCCCACGCGCCCGCATCAAAGCGACCTGCCACGCGCTTGCTTTGCTGGCATCGCCGCACCCAAATACCATTGCCAATCGGCGCAAGTTGGGAACGCTTATGCCACCACGACCCTGCGGAGCGAGCCACCTCTGCACGGTTCGTAGGTCGATCATACTTCGACCCGATTCAACCTGGTTGATAGCCGCCGTGAGCGTTTCTGCCGTCCAGGGTTCAGCTGGTTCGCCATTCGCCGACACATCCCGGCCAACACCAGCGGCGATCGCTGCCTGAATGAGCGATCTAAAATCGTTATCGCCGGTGGGAGGCTCGATGTAATGTTTTCCGTTAACCATCAACACTTTCCGGTCTGATGTGTCATTTTATGTCGATGTGGGGGTGTTCTATAACACGACATCGTTCGCGGCTTCATCCCCCGAAGGTCAAGATTTCTTTCAGAAGAGCAGTTTATTATTTCTACTTATTTCAGCGCCTTAACGTAATTGGTGTCGTTTCCTGTCGCTGAACGTTTCACTTCATGTCGTTCGTGTCGTCGTGTCACTAGCTATTGGCGAGCCCGCATGTCTTTTTCACCCCCACCGGTAGAAATTACGCTGCGTATCATGAGAAGGCACCATAATGGCAAAACACGACCGCAACCGCGAGTTGTCTGGTGGAACGTCTGAAAAAGTCATTGTCAGACTAAGACATGCCCACGCGATCAAGCGCATTTTAGATCGAAAGACCCTCAAAATTGTCGGCTGGCTCTACGAATGGAATACGGGTCAGACCGCGCCAATGTGGAAGGACCAGCCGTGCAAAGACGTAATTTACGACTGAATTTCGATCACTAAAGCCGCACCTACGTCCAGGCGATGTGCAAATATGTAGATGTTCGGGCGGAACGGTCGGGCATCCTTCCACCAATCGCAACCGTCAAACCGCTTTACGAACCTCCCGTGATAGTTTTATAGAAATGTCACAAACTTATAAATATGAGTTTCAGGAGGTCCTTGATGCTGACCCTTCTAAGATCAACAACACTCACTGCCGCTGTGGCAGCGGTTGCGATCTTCAACGCGCCGCGCGAAGCGAACGCGGCGTTCAACGTGGATTGCGCCATGCTGTTATGTCTGGCGGGCGGCTGGCCCAAATCTGCCGAATGCACATTAGCCTACGCCACGTTCATCCGGCGCGTGACCCCTTGGCCGATAGAGCCGCCGCTGCAAATCTGGCGCTGTCCGATGGGGGCCTCTTACGAAGGTGAACCCAGCAGCCCCCTGCAGCGGCTCTATGAAGCAACCTTTCCTGACGCCCAGCGTCCGCTGCAGTCTATTCCCACCGGCAGTCAGGAGGCCGCGCTTGCGCCCATTCCAGCGGTGTTCCGCGATCCCGACTATCGACCAGACGCCGCGGCGATCCTTCAACTGGTCGCGGGGCAGGGGGCCGACGTGGATATTTCCGACCCGATCTATGACTTCGTGCGCTCGATCCGTGTGTTCGACGTGCACGCTCGCCAGGGTGAAGTAGGCAAAGACCGTGACTGCACACGATCATCGTCGGTCCGCATTGGCAGCTATGGCACCCAAGGCGATTACCAATGGCGCAATGCCAGCCTGTCGGACCTGCCTGCGGCACACGTTGGGACCGAGGGCTATGGCGGCTCCTGTCCGTCAGTCAACAACCGATCAATCTTTGTCGAGTGGAAGGACTACAGCGGGACCTACGGTCACGAGCAGGTAAACTACTGAAGCGAGTTCGCGGCATTCCGCCGCCCCGAACAATCGCGGCAAGCTTCGACACGGAGTTTGTCTATTACTCATCCGAAAAGGAAATCACGACCAAACCCAAAACGACAATTCAGAAATAGAAACCCCCGCGAGGCGGAAACCTGCGGGGGGGATTTTAAAGTCGAGGGATTGGCGTCCCTGGATCGACCAAACTGCAACTGGTTCTTTTCTATCCCCTCCCGACATGACGAGCAACAAAAAACGCACCTGTGCGAACAGGAGAAACTTGCCCGATCACCGCTTCGCTTCACCGAGCGAGGAAAACACCCGTGACGACATCGACCATCCCCCACAGCGGGGAATTCATGCGCCTGTTCGCGCGGATCCCCATGACAGGGGCCGCACTGCGCATCGCGACCACCTTGGCAGGCTACATCAGTTATGACGGCAAATTCAGAGGCGCACCGCGCGGCTTCGCCGCCTTCACGATGAAGGAGTTACAGGCCATGACCGGGATTAGCGACCGCACCATCCGTTCCGCCCTGGATGAGCTGGCGCACCTGTTTGGACTGACCATCGAGCGCCGCCACCATGACCGGCACCTTTTCACATTTTCCAAGGTCTATGACGCGGAAGAAAATGCCGTCCCTGACGAGGATCTGGCCCCGGCTGAAACCGTCGATATTTTCCATGAAAAACGAGTAACCGGCAGTCAGCCGCCGCCTTCTCTATATACAAGAACAAAAAGTAATAATGATACGACCTCAATCATTCAGATTTTGGACGGGGCAGGGTCAGTCTATCAAACGCCCTTTGCCGCGATCATCGAAGATTCCAAGAAAGGCACCGAGGCCGCAGGCATGGACACGCAGTTTCTTTGGAAAGGGTTTCACATGCTGAACGCCAGAAATGACCGGGCCATAGCGCCCCTGTCGTGGCTTGTAGCCTTCGTTCGTAAGGCCAAGCCCACGTTCCAGCACAAGCCCAAAGCACCGGCGCCAGCGGCACCACCCCCCGTCTGCACCGATCCGGTTCAGCTAATGGCGCGACACGCGCCCTCCGCTAACCGGGTTTTCCACGAAAGCGATCTGCGCCGTGCCATAGGCGCCGATGCCTATGAACAGCGCGTGGCTGCGATCCAATCCACCTACAACGTCCCGCGTTTTGCGGCCCAGCTTGCCGTTCACGGTCAGGCGGTCAGGGCAGGGACCATCGACAGATGAAACGGCTTGTGATCCTCGCCATGCTGGCAGTGGTTAGCCCCGTCGCTGCCTGTGCTGAATGGTGTGATCCACCGATCGCGCCGACGCCGACGACACCGGAGCTGGCCCACGACTTCCGCGAAGAGTTCAAAGACGAGTTCGACCAGTATTTTCGGGATGCATCCCTCTACACCGCCTGCCTCGATGCCGAGCGCGTCAGGGTGTTTCAGGAAATGCAGAACACCACACAGCGATACGAACGCTTCCTGAATGACAGCGCCAAATGGAGCCCGTCAGAGTGAACGATCCGCAGCAGATCGAAATGTTTCCGACCGTCTTGTGGTTGCGCCGAACGGACCCCGAGGGAGCCGTCCGCCGTTTCTACCTTGTGACCGTTCAGCCTGATCTATTCGGGGGTGCTGCACTTATCGCGGAATCCGGTCAGCTCGGTTCCCCAGGTTCGACTACAACGCGCTTTTTTCCAGACGAGGGACTAGCGGTCGATGCTCTATCAGAGGTAGCCAAGCGTAAGGCGAAACAGGGTTACGTCTGGTGCAACCATCCAGAAATGTCACCCGTTGTAGAGCGTCAACCAGCTTGTCCGCGCGCGACAACCATGTTGGCCGGTTCTGAGGCCGCTGAGGTTGGCGTGTCGTTCAGTGATTTGGGTTAGGTTTCTCCTTCGTTTTGGTTGTCGGTGATGGTTGTCGCTGGTGCTTCGGCCTGCGCTCTCTGGTTCGAGGCGGCGGCCCGCTGACGGAAGCTTTCGGCGTTCATCTCGAGGATGCTTGCGTGATGGACAAGGCGATCGATAGCCGCGACGGTCATGGCCTTGTCCGGGAAGATCTGATCCCAGCCGCTGAAGGGCTGATTGGCTGCGATGGCAATGCTGCGATATTCGTAGCGCCGGGCGATCAGTTCAAAGAGGACACCGGTTTCAGCCTGATCCTTGTGGGCGTAGGTGATGTCGTCGAGGATGATGAGGTCGAACTTGTCGAGTTTTGCGAGGGCCGTTTCGAGAACAAGATCGCGTCTTGCAGCCTGAAGCCGTTGCACCAGATCGCTGGTCCGGGAGTAGAAGACGCGATGCCCGGCTTCGATCAGGGCGTGACCGACAGCGGACAGGATATGAGTCTTGCCGGTGCCGGAATTACCGATGGCAATGAGATTGCCGCCACCATCCAGCCAGTCGCCTGCTGCCAAGGCCTCGACGCGAGCACGTGGCAAGGTGGGTATGGCCTTGAAGTCGAAGGTTGCCAATGTCTTTCCCGCGGGGAGTTGCGCCTCGTTCAGATGGCGCCGGATGCGGCGCATGTCCCGCTCTGCCAGTTCAAATTCCGCCAGCACGGCAAGGAAGCGAGCGGCTGGCCAGCCTTCGGTATCGGCGCGGGTGGCAATCTCGGCCCAGAGCTTGTGGAAGCTGGGCAGTCGCAGCGCGGTCAGCATGCTGGGCAGCGTATGGATGTCGATCTCGCGGGCGCTCATGCGCTTGCCCCCAGCAGCGCATCGAAGCTGTCCAGAGAGGGATGGGCGACAGCGACATCCTTCGGCAATGCTGTGGCCTTTGGAGCCAACAGCAACACCAGGGCCTTTGGATCCGGCACGCGACCAGCGTCGAGGTCTGCTGCCAGCAAATGCGCCAACTCCGCTTCACAGGACTGTTCATGGGCGATGAAGAGCAGATCGACCATTCGGCGGCAGGCGTCGCGGCGCTGAAGGTCCCGCTGCAGCACCTTCCACGCTTCGGCGTATTCGGTGCGGGGAAACAGGCTGTCACGGTAGATCGAACTCCACAGGGCTTGTGGCTTGCGCCGCAGAGCATGGATGACGTGGTGGTAATTGATGACATGGACGCGATGCCCATCGCCGCGCCCGCGGGCCCGGGGATGGCTGACGACGAGGGTGCCGCCGAGAAACGCCTCGATGCGATCATCGTAGAGATGGACACGCAGGCGCTGACCGATCAGCTGTGACGGTGCGCTGTAGAAGATGCTTTTGACCAGAAAGCCACCTATGCGGGTGACAGGCACCACGATCTTGGTGAAGTCAGTGGTGCGCCGCTGCGGCAAAGGCTTCAGGTGCGTCTGCTCCGCCTGCACAGGCATCCCCCGCTGCTTGTTGCGCCGGGCAACCAGCATGTCGACGAAGCGCCGGTAGTCTTCGATGGATGCGAAGTCGCGGCTGCCGCGCAGGATCAACGCCTGATCGATAGCTGTCTTGAGATGCCGGTTCTGGGATTCCACCGCACCGTTCTCGTGGGCCTCACCCCGGTTGTTACGGCTGGCATCCATGCCGTAGTGGCCGACAAAGGCATCATAGCGCTTGGTGATGTCCTCGCGCTGATCGATGGTCAGATTGCGGAATGCGGCCGAGAGGCTGTCGGTCCGGTGGTTTTGCGGCACGCCGCCCAGTGACCACAGGGCTTGCTGGAGGTTCTCGGCCAGCGCCGTGAAGCTTTCCCCGCCGAGAACCACGCCGACATGTTCCCACCGGCTGTAGACCATGACGAAGTGGTAAAGCAGGTGCGGGAACGCTTGTCCCGCGATCATTACCCGCAGTTCATCGGCATGGGTGAAGTCGGACTGAGCCATGTATCCCGGTTCCGGTGTCTGGCGGAAGATGATGTCGCGCTCAGGACCGTTCAGCGCCCGCCACTGCCGCACCCGCCGCTCCAGGGTCCGCCGGATACGATCGTCTGGAAACGCCACGGGATGCTCGCCCTGAAGATGACGCAACAGGGTGACAGCCTGCAACGCACTGTCGTTCTCCAACAAAGGAAGAAGTTCGCTCTTCCAGTAGTCTTCAAGGGGGTCCGGCACCGTGCGTGCGTGAACACTCTTGCGGTTGGAAGGCAGGGTTGGGTCAGCATCGAAACGTCGGGCGGTCCGTTCACTGAACCCGGCGCGGGCAGCCGCGGTGCGCTGACTGTGATTTTGGAGGTCGGTCATGTATACTCTCAATTGCTGGTCGGTGATGAGTTGATAGGCCAATCCGGATCCTCCGTTTGACAGCAGAGGATCCCAGTTTACCAACCCGCAGCGACCAGCACCTATTCCCAAAATCAATCAGGCCGGTGGGGCTGCCCTCCAGACGGGCAAGCCCGTCTTCCGTCCAGCCCCACCGGCCAAGGTGGTTGTCGGCACCGGCCAAGATGGTTGTCGCTCAACACGAGAGGCCGTTCCGCTATATCCGGCAGGACTTCTTCCTAGGACGCAGCTTCCACGACATGGAAGATCTGAATGCCCAGTTCGAGGAGTGGCGCACGACTATCGCCAACCCTCGGGAGCATGCGACCACAAAGCGGATCGTGGATGAGCATTTTGCCGAAGAGGCACCTTATCTTCTGGCTTTGCCCGCGCACCCTTATGAAGCGGTGCTGACTGTGGAGCGGCGGATCAGCCAAGAGGGCATGGTCGCGGTAGGCGGCAATCAATACAGCGTTCCCGACACCACCAAGCGCCGGATTGTCGAAGTCCAGAACCATCCGGTCGAGGTCCGCATCTTCGAGGACGGCGCACTGATCGCCATCTACCCGGTGCTGGAAGGCAAGAACCAGCGTCGGATCGATCCCAGCCATCGTAAGCCCATCCCACCGGCACGGCGGGCTGTTCAGCTGTTGCCGTCATCAGCCAATGCCCCGGTCGCACGGCGCCCTCTCGCCTTTTACGAAGCCGTGGGTCGCCGTCTGGCCGAAGCTCATGAGGGCCGACCATGACCCCTGTGACCGAACGCATTCGCCAAAGCCTCGTCAGCTTGCACATGGCCCGCGCCCTCGAAACACTGGACCAGACTCTCAGCCGCCTGGAAAAAGGCGAGATCAGCGCCATCGAGGCTATCGACGAGCTGCTGGCCGAAGAACTGACCCTCAGGGAAGGCCGCCGCATCGGCGTGGGAT
This sequence comes from Loktanella sp. M215, assembly GCF_021735925.1. NCBI lineage: Bacteria > Pseudomonadati > Pseudomonadota > Alphaproteobacteria > Rhodobacterales > Roseobacteraceae > Loktanella > Loktanella sp. M215. Next base: position 435,951 of record NZ_WMEA01000004.1, on the reverse strand, counting down.
TGCGAACCGCACGCCTGACGCCGATCAAGACGCTGGAGAGCTTTGACTTCTCATTCCAGCCTTCTCTGGATCGGCACCGTATCATGGCGCTGGCGCAGCTTGAGTTCATCAGGCGGGCCGAGGTGCTGCACTTTCTCGGCCCACCGGGCACAGGCAAAAGCCACCTCGCTACAGCTCTCGGTGTCGCTGCCGTGAAAGCCGGCCGGAGTGTCTATCGCAACACTTTGGCCGAGCTGATCGAGGCCTTGAGCAAAGCCGACCGCGAAGGCCGCCTGGTCGAGAAGATCCGGTTCTATGCGCGGGCATCCCTGCTGATCGTCGATGAGATCGGCTATCTGCTGATTACCAGCGGTGGTGCCAACCTGTTCTTCCAGCTGGTCAACGCGCGATACGAAAAGGGTGCGATGATCCTGACGTCAAACTGGGGCTTCGCGGAATGGGGCGAAATCTTTGGCGATCCCGTCGTCGCTACTGCGTTGCTCGACCGCCTGTTGCACCATGCGGTTGTCGTCCAGATCGAGGGGGCCAGCTACCGGCTGCGCCACCATGCAGACCTGATCCCGGAGCATACCCGGGCGCATGCCAACATCACACCGCCGCCACCGCCAAAACGCCGTGACCGGCGGCCCAAAATCGGAGGCGCCAATCAATACTCCGGCTGATCGCCGAACCCGTGAGGTGGGGAATTTTACGCCAGCACTTCTGGGGAAATTTGATCCAGCATTTACACCTTCTCCGAAACCCCCAGACTGGCCACGGCCATACTGTGGGCCGCCTCGCGTGACGAGGCGATGGTTGTCGAACACTTGGTTAGGCTTGGCCGCCGTGACGCGGACAAGCGCCTCGCTCATTTCCTGCTGGAACTCTGGTCACGGCTGACATTCGTGGGCATGGCGGATCGAACGGGATACGCCTGCCCGTTGACGCAGTTTCACCTCGCCGATGCATTGGGTCTGACGTCTGTTCATATCAACCGGTCCCTGCGCAGACTGAGGGAGCGGGCCTGGTTTCCATGAGGGCAGGCCGGGCAGAAATCATGGATCTCCCTGCTATTCTAAAACAGGAAGGCTTTAAGCCAGCTATTCAAGTCTCGATCAATGGAGCGGCGGCAACTTTTAGGCTGTTTCGGCGTTGCCTCGCATGCGCTCGCGTTCGGCCTGCGCACTTTTGGTGAGGAGAACTAGAACATGAAACTGACAATTTTGAGTGGCATCAGCGCGATTGCAATGCTCGCCGCTGCAGCACCTGCTTTTGCTGCAGCCCATACGAACGGCGCGATGATGACCTGTGAGGAATTTCTGGCATTGGCACCTGTAGATCAGGAAGCGGCTGCGATGACTCTGGCGACCTCTGGGCGAGGGGGAGCCATGGGGGCGGGTACAACCCGCGACACTGACGGTAGCACGACGGGCACCGCTGCCTCCGGAGCAACCGACAGCGGTGCTGCATCAACTGACAGCACTTCGACAGGCACGATGGCGACGGATGCACCGACGACGGACACGCAATCCGATGCGACCGCAAATTCTGATGGCACTGCCACAATGGATGGCACGATGCCGTCCGACGGGACCTCTGATGCGACCGCGTCGAGCGATGGCAGTATGGCAACCGAAAATACTGCCTCCACCAATGCTCCCGCGACGGATAGCGCAACGTCGACCGATGGTGGCGCAACAACCAGTACCGACGTGACGAGTGGCAGCATGGACAGTACGTCCTCCGACACGGTCATGGCCGTTGTGGCGATCTGCACCAATACCGGCAGCGCCACAAACTGATCGTCAACAGATCAAAAAGTAGACTATGCAGGTGGCGTCACGACGCGACCTGCAGGATCCAAGGATATCTGTATTCCATTATTTGCGCTCTTAATCCGGTATCATTGATATTTTGTCGGACGCTTTCGTTGAAATCTCCGATAAGCTGTTAAAAGCGACGATTTTCGCGACATCGCTGAGCCATTTTTTCGTATGGAAAACCACGCTCACTAAAGGCTTGCCCGTTGTTCTTAATGTGGTGGTAGACTGAATGGTCGCATCGCAATCAGTTTCACATTCTGAAGGAACTTAACCCAATGAACATGAGGATAAGGATGACTTTTCCCGAAGTTGCATTGCAGCCGCAGAACATGAGACGAGCACCGGTTTAGCGCGCGATTTCATCCGTCGTCCCAGCAGGAGATGAAGGACCGGCAATGCTCGTGGAGGGAACTTGTGAAGCGTTCGGTTCTACACCGGATTTCACAGTCGCCGCCTGAACGCCGTCGGTCGCGACGATCTGTGGTGTCACACTTCCGTCTGAGGCGGCCACACGCCAAACAGTATTGCCCACATCGTCCGCAATCAGCAATGCTCCGGTACCGTCGAGTCCGACACCGACGGGGCGACCACGAGTCGCGTCACCATCTAGAAATCCCGTAACGACATCGACAGCCTTGCCTGAGGGCTCGCCGTCCGTAAACGGAATATAAACTACTTTGTATCCATGAAAGCTGTCGCGGTTCCAGCTGCCGTGCTCGCCGACGAATGCGCCATTGGCATAGGTCTCAGGCATAGCGGAATTCATGGTAAAGGTCATACCGAGGGGGGCCACATGACTGGACAGAGCGTAGTCGGGTGCGATGGCTTTGGCCACCATATCCGGGCGCTGGGGATGCACGCGCATATCAACGTGGTTGCCGTAATAGCTCCAGGGCCAGCCATAGAACGCTCCATCGGTGACGGATGTCATGTAATCCGGCACGAGGTTCGGCCCCAACTCGTCTCGTTCATTGATAACGGCCCAAAGTGTCCCAGTATCTTGTTCAAACGTCAGGCCGTTGGGGTTCCGCAGACCTGTGGCATAAGGGCGACTTGCGCCTGACATGCGGTCGACCTCCCAAATGGCGGCGCGTCCGCGCTCTGCTTCCAGGCCATTTTCCACGATGTTCGAATTCGATCCGATACCGACGTAAAGCTTTGTGCCATCCGGGCTGAGGGCGAGATCCTTGGTCCAGTGATGATCGATTGGCCCGCCCGGCAGTAGAGTCAGAACAGTCGGGGCTGCGGTGATCTGCGTCTGACCCAGGGGAAATGGATAGGACAGAATCGCATCGGTCGCTGCCACGTAAAGAGTGTCATCGATCCATGCGACGCCGAACGGCGCGTTCAGCCCCGTCAACAGATCGACCCGATTGTCGACAACACCGTCCCGGTTGGTATCCTGCAACAGGGTAATCAGGTTGCTGTCCTTCTTGGATGTATCCTCGCCAGAGCCATGTGCCATCGCCATGATCCAACCCCTGATGTAATCCTTGGGCCGCGACTTCGGTTCTCCGGGTGGCTTCTGGCCCTGCACAACCAGAACATCGCCATTGGGAAGAGTATGAACGGTACGCGGGTTCACCAGATCAGTGGCGTAAGATGTAATCGTCAGGCCCTCGGGCACCGTTGGTGTCTGTCCACCGTTCCAGCCGATGACTTCAGCTACCTTCGTACTGGGCAGCAACGACTGCTGGGGAGCGGGCAGAACCGGAGCAGCACCAATCTGCCTCGCCACATCGAAATCTTCACTTTCCGCGAGAGCCGGCACAGCAAGGGACGCCGTAAGGCACGCCGCGAGCAGCCGGGCGGTAAAAGAGCGCTCGTAGTCAACCATGGTGCGATACTCCCACGCCGTATCTGTGAACGAGGGACGCGCCCAGCCATGCTGTGACAAGCATGAGTGCTACGGTCAGTGCAGACAACGTCAATCCCCAAGGCACCACGCCCGTCCAGCCGTCTCTTGCGTGGACCAGACTGTTCAAGAGGGCCAAGAGGAGTACGACAATATTGCCAATCGCATGCGGCCAGACCCGCGGGATCGCGCGTATCTGCGGATTAGCGACCACATCTATAATTCCTGCAAGGGCTGCAAACCCGCCGAAGACCAACCCAGCGAAAAGCAGCCAGGCGCTGAATTGCTGCCACATCAGGTTACTGGTTTGCCAATACGCAAGATCGGTGACGAGCGCGAGGATGAAGCACACAATGGGAAAAACCACCAGCATGCCGTGAACAGGATGGCCTGCAATGGCGGCTGTGGACTTTGGTTGTATGTCACTCATAACAAATTATCCAATCCAGTCTGTTAGGAATTATTAACGTGAGAGAGTAGTAACGGTTCCAGCTAAACCCTGCTGCAGGATAGATACGGTTGACACGATGGGGCAGGGGGAGGATGCAAATTAAAAGACCAGTCTTGTTGTCTTAATTGACAAGGAAGCCACCGAACCGGCGAAAAATCTTGACAAGAAGATATCAGACGGATTCGAGTTGCCTTTCCCCCTGCACATGAAATCTACCCGGGTACAGTCTTTCTGCCACCTCACGTTCTTGGGTATCAGAATAAAGATAGTCCCGTGTTAAAGGGACGTTCTTTTTGTCGGATGCCAGTTGGAATTGGAAAACCACCAAACGCTCATCGATGAAAGAGCGTTCGGAGGCCGTCAGATAGTACCGCCACATCCGCACAAACCGGTCGTCGTACAGAGTGCGGACCTCGTTCGTGTGCGCTTCAAACCGCTTGCGCCAGTGATGAAGAGTGTATGCATAATGAAAACGAAGGACTTCGACATCCGTGGTGCATAGCCGGTTGCCCTCGACGGCACGCTGGATTTCCGACATCGCAGGAAGGTAGCCGCCAGGAAAAATATTTGCCCGGATCCAGGCGCTCGTGGCTCGCGGCGGTGTGGCCGTTCCGATGGTATGGATGAGTGCCACGCCGTCCGATGTCAGTAGATCGCGAACCTTTGCGAAATAGTCCTGGAAATGCGGTGCGCCCACATGCTCCAGCATGCCAACTGAGACAATGCGCTCATAAGGTCCCTGGACGTCCCGATAATCCTGCAGACGGATCTCGATCCGGTCTGACAGTCCGGCGGCGTCCACCCGTGCGAGAGCTATCCGGTGCTGCTCATCGGACAGGGTGATGCCGACCACCCTGACACCGTAGTCCTTGGCCAGCGTCAGGGCCATGCCGCCCCAGCCACAGCCAATATCGAGAATGCGATCCCCGGGCCGAATGCAGAGTTTGCGGGCAATATGATGTTTCTTGGCCTCCTGCGCGGCATCCAGACTCATCTCTGGATCTGAAAAATAAGCGCAAGAGTATTGGCGATCACTGTCGAGAAACAAATCGTAAAGCTTGGACGACAGATTATAATGATGCGCAGCGTTCTCACGCGATTTTCGCAATGGGTTACGGGCCAGGGTATGCTGCAATGGATTCGAAATCCTTCGCACGGCATCCATGAGCAGAGTGGTGTGACCCAGTTGGCGATTGCGTAAAAGAAGCGCCAGCAATCCGTCCAAATCGTCATTTTTCAAGGTGAGGTGCCCGTCAGTATAAGCATCGCCAAGGGCCTTGTCGGGGCTGAAGATAAGCCGCCGCGGGAGATCGGGATCGTGTATCCTCGCCTGTATGACGGGATCGGGCGTAATCTTGTTGGTCTTGCCATAGACAGTCGTCGTTTTGTCGGGCCATGTAATCCCGAGCGATCCCGTGACAATTAGTCTGCGCAAGGCTCTGTCCAAAAGCGCTTTCCACATTTTTCCGTCCTTAGATTTGCTGCTCTTTGATCCTTCAAAATTGTCTAGTGAGCGGAATGAAAAAGCGACATCCTTGTGAGGTCAAGGCCTGCTTGCTGAAAAGCTGCAAATTCACAATGTCCCATCATTCCTGATATAGTGGGAGATGCTTTAATTCGCTGCCTGTTCTAGGCGTCACTGCAATAATATCACCATCCGTGCTGCGCATAAAATTCAATTCTGCAAGTTTCAAGGCAACTGCTTTTGTACCAAATCCTTTGTACCCGCCAACTTTTATAATAACCTGAGCCTGTTGTCCTGTTGGTCTGACGTGAGACACGTCACCAACCTTGCTGTCATCAGGCCCATAGACGCTGGCCCCTTCAATTTTCAGGGAATAAACCTCCTGGGCGCAAAGAGGCGTGTACTTTGAATATTCCACCTGAACCTCCACGATTTTATAGCCTCACGTCCTGTCAATCATGATAAACATTCATGATTGCGAAAGCCTCGGATTGACGTCAGCGGGCCGCTCCTCCATTCGCACATTTCTCTGGGTCCAACGGGATTTGCAGAAAATGGTTCCTCACCCAAGGAGTGTGTGCGGAACTGTACAAAGTTATCTTACGCGTTAAGCCGGGTTGACCTGTCGCGATCAATCGGAGCTGTGCTCAGGTTTCCCTTTGCGCGATGTTTCCGCAAAGTCCTTCAGTTCTTCTTCCGTCATTGAGTCGTAAATGTCCTTTGCAGCGCCTTCCAGGTCGCTGACATTCGTATCGCCGCGCTTTGCGGAGAGGGCTGCACCGGCAGCCTTTTGTTGTGCTTTGGATTTGGCAGGCATTCTGCGTACCCTCCCGGTACGGGCACCGCCGGGATGACGGCGCTGAAACGTTTTAGTAACGAGGTAATGCGGCTAATTGTTCCGAAGCATCAAGCGCAGCCAAAGCAGGCGTCGGAACGGGTCAGCCTTGCCCTTTCGTACGGCTGGGCCAAAGGAAGATCTGGTTCAGACCCTCCAGCGCCAATCAACAATGGCTGGCAGGTCTTCGCCATGCGCACGGATATAGACGTGGTGAGCTGCAAGGCAGCCGTGACAGTAATAGCGCAAACGCTCTACCTCCGACCCTTCGCGGCCACTTCGGGTCACCGCATCAAGGGCCAGCGTAAAGCGGTCGATACCATTCAGGACGGTCATGTCGAATGGCGTCGTTGTCGAACCTTTCTCGGCGTAGCCATGAACATGGAAATTGGCGTGCCCGGTGCGGCGGTAGGTCAATTCGTGGATCAGACCCGGATAGCCATGGAAGGCGAAAATGACCGGCCTGTCGGTCGTAAAGCAGCCATCAAACTGCGCGTCCGGTGCCCCGTCCGGATTAAGGGGTGAGGGTTGCAGCGCCATCAAAGCTACGACATTGACAACACGCAGCCGCAGGTCGGGTAGGTAATCGCGCAGAATATGCACGGCAGCCAGCATCTCGAGGGTTGGCACATCGCCGGCGGCCGCCAATACGACCTCGGGATCGTTATCATTCGCGGCCCACGCCCATACCCCGAAACCGGCCGCGACATGGTCTCGGGCCGAGGCAATGTCCAGCCACTGCGGCTCGACTTGCTTACCTGCGACGATGACATTGACCCGATTGCGGCTTCGCAGGGCGGTGTCGGCGACGTGCAGAAACGTATTTGCGTCCGGCGGGAGCCAAAGAGTGACAAGGTCCGCCCCTTTGGTCGCGAGGTGGTCAAGAAACCCGGGGTCCTGATGGCTGAATCCGTTGTGATCCTGCCGCCAGACATGGCTCGTCAGCAGGTAATTTAGTGAAGCGATGGGTGCGCGCCATGGGACCTCCCTGGCGCTGCGCAGCCATTTGATATGCTGGTTCACCATGGATGAGACGATATGGATAAAGGCCTCGTAGCTGTTGAACAGCCCGTGCCGTCCTGTCAGCAGGTAGCCTTCCAGCCACCCTTCGCAGAGATGTTCGCTCAGCACTTCCATGACCCGGCCATCCGCGGTCACGTCGACATCCGAAGGCTTCACCTCTCCCGTAGCCTTCCGGGCCGTCACCTGGAACACCGGGTCGAGCTTGTTGGATTGGGTCTCGTCCGGACCGAAGAGGCGGAAATTGTGGGGATTGCGGCGCATGACGTCGGCCAGCCATTTTCCCAGCTGATGCGTCGCACTCGCCGTCGTCCCGCCGGGCGCGTCCAAGGTGAGTGCCTGAGACGCAGGGTCCGGCAGGTCAAGCGAACGCAGCAGGCGGCCACCGTTGGCGTGTGGATTGGCCCCGATCCGGTGCGGACCGCGGGGCGCCAACGCACGGATGTCGGCATTGGGACGGCCGTCGGGGAACAGAGCCGCCGGATCGTAACTTTGCAGCCAGTCTGCGAGTTGAACCCGATGCGCCTCATTCTCGCGGACCTCGGTCAGCGGTACTTGATGGGCGCGGAATGTGCCTTCGACCTGCAAACCGTCCACCACGTCGGGACCCGTCCAGCCTTTCGGGCTACGCAACACGATCATGGGCCAGCGTTCCGCTTTGCCGGCACGGATGGCAGCGTGCACGTCACACACGCGGTCGAGTGTTTCAGCCATGAAACGATGCATGACGTCAGGATCGTCGCCAGAGACGATACAAGGTGCCCAGCCCAAACCAGTAAACATGGCGCAGAGATCCGCATTGGTCATCCGTCCCATCACGGTCGGTGCGGCGATGCGGTAGCCGTTCAGATGCAATATGGGTAAAACCGCGCCATCACGCCCCGGAAGCAGGAAGCGATGTGATTGCCAACTCGTTGCCATGGCCGCTGTTTCCGCTTCGCCATCGCCGATGACGCAGGCCACGGTGAGGTCCGGATTGTCGAGGGCGGCCCCGATGGCGTGCGCCAGGGCATAGCCAAGTTCACCGCCCTCGTGGATTGAGCCGGGCGTGGGAGGGGCCGCGTGACTGGGTACGCCTCCGGGAAAAGAGAACTGACGAAACAGAAGGCGCAGACCGGTTTCGTCCTGTCCTACATCGGGGTAAGTTTCGGAATAGCTGCCATCGAGCCACGCATTGGCCAGGACGGCAGGAGCACCGTGGCCGGGCCCTACGATGAACAGCATGTCCAGATCGCGATCTATGATGATTCGGTTCAGATGTGCTTGCACGAAGTTCAGACCGGGCGACGTACCCCAGTGCCCCAAGAGTCGGGGCTTGATGTCATCGCGCTCAAGCGGGCGGTTCAGGAGAGGATTGTCCATCAGGTAAATCTGGGCAGCCGCGAGGTAATTCGCGGCGCGCCACCAGGCATCAATGCGCTTGAGCATGTCGGTCATCGGGCGCTCCGCATCAGGTTCTGGGTCTCCTGAGCCATGATCAATTCTTCCTGAGAGGCGACGGCGCGCACCTCAATGAAGGCATCCGGGGCTGTCAGCAGTTCTGCGCAAGCCTCATTGGCTTCCGGCACCAGCTGGATCCCGAAGACGGCCAGGTCTGCGCATATTCTTTCGCGAATCCGGGGCTGCTCGGCACCGATCCCGCCGGTAAATACCAGTGCATCGAGCGCCCCCAGGCTCACCGTCATTTCGGCCACGGCTTTCGCAACTTTTCGGCAGAACAGACCGGTGGCACGTTCGGCGCGAGGGTCGTCGGAAGGCAACAGATCGCGCAGATCGTTGCTGATGCCGGACACGCCTTTCAGTCCGCTCTCGTGCCACAGCATGTGTGCCACATCGTCGGGGGTGAGATTGCGGGCCTGCAGAAGATAAAGCACGAGCCCGGGGTCCACAGCGCCCGAACGTGTTCCCATCATAGGTCCGTCAAGTGGGGTTGCGCCCATTGTTGTGTCGATGCTGCGACCGTCTTTCATCGCGCAGGCGCTGCAGCCTCCGGAGAGGTGCAGTGCCACAATGCGCCTGCGGGACGGAGCGACCTCAGCCATGTACCGTGCAACCCAGGCATAGGACAGCCCGTGAAACCCGAACCGGCGGATGCCCTGAAGAGCGGGCGCATCCGGCAGGGGAAGAGCACGGGCAAGGTCGGGCAGGGTGGCATGAAAGCTGGAATCATAGACCGCAACCTGCGGTGTATGGGGGTGTTGCTTTGCAATGGTCTGGGCCGGTCCCAGAGCCTTACGTTGGTGGAGAGGAGCGAGCGGCGTCAGCAGATCGAGTTGCTGTGCGAGATCTGGCGTCAGCCATTCTGCCGCACATGTTCGGTTGCCCCCGTGAACGACGCGATGCGAGACGACGTAGCCTGATCCCAAAACAGCCGCCGACTTCAGTTTATCAATGATCCCGAGTACGGCGTCGTCAAAGTCAGACGGATCGGGGACGATGAACTTCATGCCAGATTTGTCTTCGACGTTTATCTGTAGGGACGCCTCACGGGACAGATCGACACCCCCGTCGGCCAATTGCGTCAATCCTGCGGATGTTTCGCTGAATGCGACAAACGACAGGCTTGAGGAGCCAACATTCAGACAGAGGATATCAACCATCGTTTCTTCCTGTCGTCGGACGATTGAGACAAAGCACGACTTCGGCAGTGCCGGGGCTGATGCCGATGCCTGTCGTCTCAAGTGCCGCCCGCCGTCCGGCGGTGGGCGGCGAGCTAAGCGGATTTATACGTGATCAGAGCCCCGTCGAGGGTGTGGCGCCTTCCGCGTTTTTGTCTTTGACACGCAGGTTGTTTTGAACATGTTTCACGCCGGACACGCTGTCGCAGCAATCCTCAGCATGGCGCTTGGCGCGTTTTGAGTCGACGGTACCGTCGAGTGTGACCTCTCCAGCGTCGACCTTGATCTCAATGTCCGATGGGTCAATATCCGGATCTTCCGTCAGGCGGTCGTTGATATCCTCCTCGATCCGTGTGTCGGAACGCTGATAGCCTTTCGGGCCGCGCCCGCGATGATCCGCCTCGCGTCGGCGTTCTGCATCATCATCCCCGAACCAGGATGAGACCTCGTCCGAGGCCCGGTCCATAAATTCACGATCAGACCTTTTATCGGAACGGTCGTAACCCCTGCCGCGGGGGGGGGTACTACGGTAATAGTCGGGGTCGTCATCGCGCCCGGGTCGACCCCGATAGCCACGGTCCGACTGCGGATCAAATTTCCTCTGGCTATTGTCGTCACGATCGGCGTAGCGGCTGCGTTGCATGTCGCCGATGTTGCCAATCCATTCGGGACCGCTGACGTGACCCTCATCACGATCGGAGGTTCCGGAGCCGTCTGTATAGGTGCCGGACCCGCCTTGCATATTGCGATGTTCGTTCTCGCCGCGATCCGGTCCATATGCAGGACCGTCGCGGCCCTCATTGCGGCTGCGGGTCCGCCCGGATTGATTTCCATAACGATCAGGCATCGGTCATTCCTCCTTTAGCGTTGCCGATAGTGAAGTGCGCTCGCATGGCGTCGCACTCGAAGAACCAAATTTATAAAGGAGGGTCTGGTTCCCAAATGTACGGTTTCGAACTGAGCTATAATCCGCCAATATGAAACGACGTGTCCGGAGCAGTGATGTCAATACTGAACCAAACTCCATCAAATAGACCCTTTGGACGTGAAGTGGCAGACATCTGGCCAGTGATAGCCTCATTTGTCATCCCCAAACCAGTTAATTGCAGCCCCACGACGGGAAAGGGCCATAACACCTACATGGCTCTTGTCCTGCAAAACCCATTGAAAAGGCCATGCGCCACGGGAATCTCAGGCTTCCGGACCGAGACGGCGAGATAATAAGGACTTGGCCAACTTTTTGGAATAATCCTATTTTTTGAGCTAAACCTTAAAGTATATATATAATTATGCTGACTTCATTTAATCAGCGATACCAATCTTGGTACGAATTCGTACTGACGTTGACACAAAGTCAGCCGATATGTTAATCCCTATACGTTCACATGCTGAAACAGCTGCTCTGCCAAAGACAATCCTTTGAGATGGGGGTATTGATATGGTTGATGATCAGAGAGTTTTGAATTTTTCACTGTCTGTCCGCGGCGTCAGCCCAGAGGGTGACTTCAGCCAGTGTGATTTTCAGGGCGTTCGAAAAGCGGGTATGTCCCCAGGACGGTCTGCGGTGAGCGATACGGTTGATGTGGTGGCTGCAGCGCAGGCGTTCATTCGCTCCCGCTTTTTCTCAATGATCAGCGACTGACGCTTGCAGCTACGTGACAACGATAATCTGCTGGACTGCGTGCTCCCTTGTTGCGGCTCGTTAGTCAGAAAAGCTTTGTAAGCTCGGAGTAACAAGATGATGAACTTCGATGTGCCTTGCGCTCATGCTTTGCCCGCGCACGAGAAGCGCCCGGTGACCCTTGATCTTTTCGAGATGAGTTCGCGTTCGGAATGCGAAGCATTTTTAGGCAAGATTTTGGTAACGTTTGTCGATCTGGGCCTCACCGCCGACGAAATGAGCCGGGCGTCCGGTATACCTCTTGGCATTATCACCAATGGGCTGACTCATCTTGAAAAACGACGATCGTAAGGTGCGCGGGTCCCCCATGGCAATCAATAATTAAGACCAAAACGCGATGTACCGAATTCTTTTGGCCGAAGACGATATTATTGTGGCCGCGGATGTCACTTGTGAATTGATCCGCCAAGGCCTGCAGATTGCGGGGGTAGCGTCGTCGCTTGCCGAAACCTTACATCTCATCGGGCAAGTAGAGTTCGATCTGGCTCTCCTAAACGTCGAACTTGCGGACGGACTCAGTTATGACGCAGCACGCCGACTGAACGCTCTTGGTATTCCCTTCGTATTTTTTACGAGTTACGAAAGAGAGGAGATCTTGCCGGAATTCCGGCATGTCCCGCTTATTCTGAAGCCGCAAATCGCGCCAAGAGTCGTGGGCCGTGTTGGCAGCATTGTTCATAACCTTTTCAGCGGCCCGTCGCGGGGTTCTGTGTCAGATGGCTCTTGAGATCAGCGCTGTTCAGTCTTCTCCACGTTTTCGGCAGGCGAGAACCCGATCAGCCGCGCATATTCGGCCTCCGAGGTGCCATAGGCGCTTTGAGCGAGGTCCTCCAGCTCATGCCGGTCCAGTATGATAATCTGTCCACGGTTGGCGCGGATCAGCCCTTTGCCTTCAAGCAGATGGATTGCGACTGTCACACCCGCGCGGCGGACACCAAGCATGACCGACAAGAACTCATGCGTCAGTTCCATGATGTCACCTCTGGTTCGGTCATGACACATCAGGAGCCACCGTGCCAGCCGCTCCTCCAGCTTGGACTGTCCGTTCGACAGGGCCGTCTGCGATGTCTGGGTGATCATGACCTGCACGTAACGCAGCAGGTGGCGCTGTAGCGTCGGGTTCTGGTCCAGAAGGGTCCGCAATGTGCTGGCGTCGATCGCGAATCCTTCGCCGGCAACTTGCATGAACGATTGATGGGGCGAGTGAGACGCCTGCAACGTGACCGGCGTTCCCGACATCCCTTCGTTGCCAAACAGCCCGACCTCGATCAGGCGTCCAGTGTCCGTAAAGGCAACGGTGGAGCCGACGCCGGACGTCGGAAAGTAGACCAGAGCGATGGCCTGATCCGGCTCTTCCAAAACGAACCCTCTTTCCAAAATCACCTGCTTGAGGTGAGGCTCAAGCAAAGCGCGATCGTCGCGGGGCAGAGTATGGATAAGATTATTTTGTCCCGGGGGGCAGGTCAGACGTTTTGCCATAGATACGCTCTCCGATTGAAAGAGCGCTGGACGCAAGACCGTTTATTCGGCGTCGCCCGGACCATGTGACGCCCACTGGGTGTACACTAGCCGTCCCTGAAAATTTTACCAGAAATCAAATAGGGACGCTTTGGCTCCGAAATCCTTGATCCTCGATCTATTGATCGTCGGGCAAGAGGTCGGAGCACCTGCATATCAAATTTCGGGGTAATGCAATATAAGTACGAGACCTTAGGTGATCCGATAACTTTTTGCAGATGCTCCTGTCGGCATCCTGACAAAACAGATTCCTAAAACAATAGGATGTACGATTTCGTACGATTTGCCAGCTACATCCGGATGGTTGACGTCGTTAAAAAAGGTGCCCCAGTGAAAACGCTATCAGGCATTATCGGCACCCCGCACGCACATTGAAGGTCTGGGCGGAAACTCAGTCCACATCACGACGGACCGTTCTGAGCCTGCGTAACTCGACGCGAGTTGGCTGGCGACGCTTCACCGGTCGAACACGTATCGTGCAGCCTCTTCACTCTGCCGCAATACTGTCTTTGAGACGGGCATGTTATTGGAAAGTGCCGCAGGTACTTATTTATGGGTGTGATCTCTTAGGAATCTCAATAATAACGTTATCTTTGGGAAGGGCGGGCAGTCTGTACATATCGAGGTCAAGATTTTGATCTGGTAGTGTCCGCCAATCAATTCGCTCAATCAGAATGCGCGTTGCCGCAACCATCAGATCTTGCGTGACCCATTCGCCGGGGCATCGGTGATTGGCCGCATGGTCGCCGCCCCCTTGCGGGATCATCGTAAAGGGATCACCGGACCATGTCCTGAAGCGGTCTGGGCGAAAGATGTCAGGATCATCCCACACCTTGTAATCCCGGTTGGTGCCCCAGATGTCCAATGCAACGAGCCCATTTGCTGCGATGTCATGTTTGCGCCATTGCGTCCGAGCACGCGCCCGTGCCGCGAGGAGCGGAAAGAACGGAGCAGTCCGCCGGACTTCCTGAACAAACAATAGGGTGTATGCAGGGTCGAGACGCAAAGCCGAAACTTCCAGCGGGCGGGTGGCGAGTGCCACAGCGACAAAAGTCAGAAAAGCCGAGACGGCCACGAAGGGCCGGAGCACATTGATTAATTCGACTGCTGCGACATGCTCATCGAGCAAATTGCCCTCCAGATCACGCCACTGAGCAATTCGGTCAACGACCGATCCGGTCCGTGTCGCTGCTCCGCCAGACCGGGCGTCAGCAATCCTTTCCGCAGCCCAGCGGTCCGCGCGTTTGCGCGCCCGCCGTGCAAGAAGCTGGCGATGATCGACAGTACCCGCATGTTCGAAGAGATGCGACAGCATCCGGCTGTGCGCGGGAATTTCCGCATCGGTCAGCGGCGCGCCCACCCAGTCGCAAACACTCCGTGTCAAAATACGTTCAAACGCATTCTGCAGGACGATCCGTCCCGGTTCTCGCAGAAGTGCATCTATGGCGGCAACTGTTTGTAGGGTCAGATCGTCAGTGCGGCCCGGACCAACAAGGTCAAGGAACAACGCTTTGCGGTGCCGATGTGCCGCGTCGTCAAGCCCCTGAACACCACCTTCGCCAAACAACGTCGGCCGTGTCCCACCAGTTGGTGTAAGAGGCCGCGCGCGGAGCCTCCGGCGTAGCGCAGCGCGCGGCCGGCGGTAATGCTGGCGGTCACCGCCGATTTTCGGAGAAGGTTCGGGTTGCGAGACCTGTAACCATAACCGGAGAAGACGACGATGACCGACGACAGAATGGCGCTGATCGCGCTGATTGAAAAGCAGGCTGACACGGATCTGGTGCGCGAGATGCTGTCCTACGCAGCTGAGCGGATCATGGAGGTGGAGGTGGAACTGCACACGGGTGTTGCGAAGGGCACGCGCTCGCCCCTGCGCGAGGTTCAGCGCAACGGATACCGGGAACGGGATTGGGATACGCGTGCGGGGCGGATCTCGCTGGAGATCCCGAAGCTGCGTAAAGGCAGCTACCTGCCGAGCTTCCTGGAGCCTCGGCGCACCGCTGAGAAGGCGTTGGTTGCGGTCATTCAGGAGGCTTATGTTCAAGGGATTTCCACCCGCTCGGTCGATGATCTTGTGAAGGCCATGGGCGCAGGCGGCATGTCCAAGAGCCAGGTCAGCCGCCTGTGTGCTGAGATTGATGACCGGGTGAACGCTTTCCTGACCCGGCCGCTGGAAGGAGCCTGGCCCTACCTCTGGCTGGATGTCACCTACCTCAAGGTGCGTGAGGGCGGGCGGATCGTCAGCCGTGCCGTGATAGTGGCCGTGGCGGTGAACGAGGACGGCAAGCGCGAAGTGCTGGGCGTTGCCACCGGCCCGTCCGAAGCGGAGACCTTCTGGACCGACTTTCTCCGCAGCCTTGCTGACCGTGGGCTCCGCGGCGTGAAACTCGTAATCGCCGATGACCACAAGGGACTGAGGGCCGCCGCGCGCCGCGTCTTCAATGCCACTCAACAGAGGTGCCGCGTTCACTGGATGCGGAACGCGCTCGCCCATGCGCCGGCCAAGCAACGCATGGCTGTCGCGGCGATGCTGAAGACGATCTTCGCCTAGGACACCAAGGTTGAAGCCGAGGCGCAGTGGGATGTTGTCGCCGACGCGCTCCGCGAAAAACAGCCCAAGCTTGGTGCCCTTATGGATACCTCGCGCGACGATGTGCTGGCTTACATGTCCTTCCCCCGCGAGCATTGGACGCAGATCGCATCAACAAATCCACTCGAACGGGTAAACCGTGAGATCAAGCGACGGGCCGATGTCATCGGGATATTTCCAAACGATGCCTCAATCATAAGGCTGGTCGGTGCGCTCATGTTGGAGACCAACGACGAATGGGCCGTGGCGCGGCGCTACATGTCGCTTGAAACTCTCGCACGCGTAACCGACAATCCAACCGTCAGGCTGCCCGCCGTGGCCTCCTGATCAGTCTCGGACCTCTCCAAGGGTCGCGCTTCTTACACCAAGCATTGGGACACGATCACAACGTCTTCTTGAGAAAGCCGGGTGCCGCGCCGTGGCGTTTGAATACGGTCGTATCGTAGAAAAAGCGCGCCGCCTCCACGCCGCTCAGGAATACTGTCGGTTCCAGCATCAAGCGCGATTTGAACGCGTCACTGCCGATTTTGGCGCATGTTTTGCCGACAAAGCGGTAGGGGTCGCGTCGCAGGTGCAGAGTGCTGTCAAACGGTGCCATCGGTTGAGATATCCATCTTGAGATCAGGCAAACCAGCTGAGTTCCATCAGCCGTGTTGGTGGGGTGGCAGTGCACCGTCAACAATCATGAAGTGCTGCATTAACTGCGTCCGCTATCTGATTGAAGGCACGTACAAAATCTATATCGCCTGATGTTTTCATAAAGTGTCGTCACGTTTACTTGCTTTTGCCATCAGGCTCCACCTGGCTCCTGTGCAGCATGGCCTTTATGCTGCCAGGCACGATGCCAGAAAGCATTTTTGATACCGTCCACGCGACACCGGGGACCTTGGCGCGATCACCACGCATCATGGCATCATAGCCCGCACGCGCGACCTGCGTGGGATCATCCTTGTTGTCGCTGCGACCGATGGGCGTATCGCCGAGATCGTTACGGTCAAAGATCTTCGTTTCTACAGGTCCCGGCATCAGGCATGTCAACGTGACGCCGTTGCCCTCCCATTCATCGCCGAGCGCAGCGCACAGGCTGTTGATATAGGCCTTGGTCGCGTCATAGACGGCGTCGTAGGGTCCCGGCACATAGCCACCGATAGAGCCTGTGACCAGAATGCGACCCTGACCCCGCCTGGCCATACGCTGTCCGACACGGTGCAGCGTATTGGTTGTCTGAAAGATGTTGAGGTCAATCAATGCTTCGACATCGTCCCAGTCCTGTTCGTGAAACGCCCGGCCAAGGGCGCGGCCAGCGTTGGCAAAAAACAGGTCGGGTTCGCGCTCGCCGATCCTGTCCCACAGCGCGGTCATGCCGTCAGCTGTTGCAAGGTCGGTCTGCACAGCCTCGATGATCCCGCCAAGGCGGCGCAACTTCTCGGCAGCCTCCTCAATCTGAGGCTCATCCGCGCAGATCAGCAGGTCGTAGCCGTCTTCGACCGCGATGCGGGCCAGTTGATACCCGATACCGCTGGATGCACCGGTGACAACGGCAAAACCCTTCGTCGACATGTTATTTCCCTCCGCTGTTTGGCTCGGCCATCCGGCGGTGAAGCTGCGCCATGACGCTGTCTGGCAGGATATTGGCCATCGCGGCCTGGATCTTGTTCATCATGCCGGGCGTGACGCCGCTGCTGCCGCGCATCATCGCGTCATAACCAGCCTTCGCCACGGCCGCGGGATCGGCCTTGCCGTCGCTTTGGCCGACGGGCGTGTCCTCCATCCCGGCACGGCTGAAAAATTCCGTATCCGTTGGTCCGGGCATCAGGCAGGTCACGGTAATACCGGTGTCCTGCACTTCGTTCCGCAAGGCCCAGCTCAGGTTGTCGAGATAGGCCTTCGTCGCGTTGTATACCGCCTGAAAGCTACCGGGCATTAACCCTGCGATGGAGCCGGTAATGAGAATACGTCCCTCGCCACGTTGGCGCATTTTCCGGATCGTCCGGTGCAAGAGCGCCGTGGTGCCGGCGACGTTCAGATCGATCACGGGTTTGACGTCGTCCCAGTCCTGTTCAAGGAAGGCATGACCCAGCCCGATACCGGCATTGGCGCACAGGTAATCGACGTCCCGGTCCCCGATCGCGGACCACAACGCATCGATACCCGCTCTTGTCCCCGTGTCGGCTTCGACCACCTCAACATTGACCTGCGTGCGTAATTGTTCTGCCACCTCTACGATCCGGGATTCATTGGCGCAGACAATCAGGTCGTGCCCGTACAATGCAAACCGCTTTGCCAGCTCAAGACCAATGCCGGTCGAGGCGCCGGTCACGACGGCCAATTGTGCGGTACTCATGACGCTGTGCTCGGCTTCAGAACGACCTTAGTCCAATCATTCTGGTTATAGCGGAAATTTTCGTACCCCCGTGCGGCGTCTTCCAGCGGGAGACGGTGCGAGATCATAAAGCGGCTGTCGATCTGCCCTTCACCGATGCGTTGCAAAAGCTCCTTGAGGTAACGTTGCACGTGGGTCTGACCGGTCCGGATCTGCAGACCCTTTTCCATCATGGCGCCTAACGGAAACTTGTCGAGGAATCCGCCATAGACACCCGGGATCGAGACACGTCCCCCTTTGCGGACGGCCAAAATCGCTTCTCTCAGCGCGTGACCACCATCGGCCCCAATCCCGACGGTCTGCTTGATATCATCCATGACCGCATCGGGCGTCATGCCGTGACTTTCCATACCGACGGCGTCGATCACAGCATCGGGCCCCATGCCACCTGACATTTCCATCAGGGCCTCGAGAACATGGGTCTGTTTGTAGTCGATGACATCGGCACCAAGGTCACGGGCCAGTTTCAGGCGATTGGGATAATGATCGATGGCGATCACCTTGTGCGCGCCCATCAGCAGGGCACTTTGGATTGCGAACAGTCCGACGGGCCCACACCCCCAAACGGCGACCGTGTCACCCTGTTCAATCTGGGCGTTTTCCGCGGCCATCCAGCCGGTTGGTAGAATATCGGACAGGAACAACACGTCATCGTCCTCCATCCCGTCGGGGATCACGATGGGTCCGACGTCGGAGTAGGGCACACGAACGTATTCCGCCTGACCACCGGGATAACCTCCGGTCAGATGCGAATATCCAAAAAGCCCGCTCAACGCATGACCGTAAAGCGGTTCAGTCAGATCCTGGTTGTCGACAGGATTGGAATTGGCGCAGGCAGAGAATTGCAGTTGCTTGCAGTGAAAGCACCCCCCACAGGAAATCGTGAAGGGCACGACAACCCGCTGGCCCTTTTGCAACGTACTACCCGGCCCCACGTCGACCACACGGCCCATGAATTCATGACCCAGAATATCGCCGGATTTCAGCCCAGGTATGACGGCATCGTAGAGGTGCAGATCAGACCCACAGATCGCAGTCGAGGTCACTTCGATGATCGCATCACGTGGGTTGACGATTTCAGGATCGGGCAACGTTTCCACCCGGACGTCGTGCTTTCCCTGCCAAGTCAAAGCGCGCATTTCACTGACCTTCCTGTTCGGTTTTGCGATTTCGGTTTGTCGCGATCTCTCCGGTTTCCATGATCATCTTGAGCCGCTTAAGGTCTCTGCGACCCTGAACACTTGGCTCGCGCTGAAAGAGCTTGGCAACCATGCGACCCAGTGTTCCGGCCGGGGGATCATAGGCAATTATAGCCTCGACTTCAGTGCCCCGTTCGCCAGGCGCATCGCGAAACAACACCTTGCCACGGGTTTCGATCTGAGAGCCTTCCGTCGATGACCACGCGATTTCTTCGCCGGCTCGATCGGAGACGATCCGGGTGACAATTTCCACGCTCTGGCCCGGCGCATCGATCTCCCAGTGGCACAGGTCGCCGACGGTCCGTACGGATGTGATGTTTTCCATGAATCTGGCGAGGTTGCCGAAATTGCGATAGAAATCGTAGACCTCATGACGAGGCTTGCCGATCGTCACGGTTTTTCCGGTAACGGCAAAATTTCCAAAGTACGATTGTCGGGCGGTCCGACCGGGCGCGTCGTCTGGAAATCTATCCAGATTGTCGCTCTTGGAGCGTGCAAGGGCAAATAGTCCTGCGGTCCCGATGAGGGCGGCCATTCCAAGCGTGAGCCACACAGCTTGTGAATGGCCACCGGCCCTTGATGGACCAGAATCAGCATTGCGCCATTTTCCAATGCTACGATCTACCATGACGTACCTCCGGGCATGCTTATGGATCGGTATGATATCGGATTAATAAGGGGACGCCCGTGTTACCGAGTATCAATGGAACAACGAACGCGGAAACTCTACATGCACAATGCACTCTCGGGCAGATCGTTCCACCGAGATGCCTTAAAGTGAATAAAGCTATTGAAGTTAATTCAGACTCACAGTCTTGCTGGCCGACGTGCTCTGTTTCCGGGCAGAAGCGAAAACTACCATTTCAAAGCTGAATTATCTGGTCAAATCGCCTGAGCACCTGTGATGGTGGCGTCGCAAACTTGGCTTTGAAATTCCGGCGGCATGGAACTGAAAGGGATCTCGGGCAGTTCGCACGTGTAATGGCAAACATCATCGATGCACTTTCACACGAATTTTCGGGCCACAGCAGTCTGCCTTGGCCCGTCCTGATGTTTCGGATCATCGGCGCCGTGGTCTTGACATCAGTCATCGGCTTTGAACGCGAAAGCAATGATCAAGCTGCCGGCCTTAGGACGCACATGCTGGTGGGATTATCTTCGGCCTGCTACTGCCTGCTGGCGCTGGATCTAGTCGGACAGGATTTCGGGGACAACGTGCGCCTCGACCCGATCCGCATGATCGAGGCTGTGACGGGCGGCGTGGCCTTTCTAGCGGCAGGCCTTATTGTCTTCACGCGCGGTGAAGTCAAAGGTCTGACAACCGGCGCTAGCCTCTGGCTTGCCGCGGCAATCGGAACTGCGGCGGGTCTGGGCGTTTGGCTGATCGCAGTGCTTGCGACAGCTTTGGCGATTTTCATCATCGGACTTCTGAAGTCCATCGAAAGATTTTAAAGCAATCGTCTGCGCAACATGTGAGCAGCGACTCTTGTCCATTTCAGAATTGGGGCGTGACCCAGGTCCCCCATCATCTCTTGGTAGTGTCCGAGGACACCGGGCGTCCCCTTATCAAACCGATATCATACCGATCCATTAGCATGCCCCGAGGTACGTCTCTGGTGGCGTTCCCGGAGCATGTGGATGGACTTGGCCGTGCCACGGTCATAACGGCAGCGCCCCAGAGACGCCTTCAGCTCCTCTGCGTATTCCGATTTGATGCGCCCACCCGTTCCGATTTCATCCGCCCACCGATTCCGGGGTATGCGCCCACCCCTGTGACGTGCTGCTGCGAGGCAATCTGTAACCGGCTGCCTTCCGCCCTTTTGGCACGAAGGAAGCCCGATGAAGAGAATGCCGATGCGGAAAATACGAGATGTGTTAAGGCTGTCATCCGAGGGTCTGTCGACGTCAAATTGCGGCGAGCCTGGCGATCGGGCGCACCACCTTTCAGGGCTATCTTGATCGTGCCGCTGAGTTGGGCCTGAGCTGGCCACTGCCCCCAGAGATGTCCGACACGGACCTCGAGCGTCGTCTGTTTGATGGGGCCGACCAGAACACCCAACGTGTCGCCGCGAGTTGCGCTGCAAGGGCGTGACGCTGTCACTGTTATGGGAAGAATATCGCTCCGACCATCCTGAGGCTACGGCTGTTCCCGGTTTTGCGAGCTTTATACCCGGTGGGAAGGCAAGCTGTCGCCAGTGATGCGCCAGCGTCATCCGGCCGGGGAGCGTCTGTTCGTCGATGGCGCAGGACACACGATCGATGTGATCGATCCCAAGAGCGGTGAGGTGCGCACGGCACAACTGTTTGTCGCCACGCTGGGGGCCTCGAATTACACGTATGCTGACGCGACGTGGACCCAATCACTGCCGGACTGGATCACAAGCCATGTGCGCGCCTTTGGCTTCTTCGGGGATGTCGACGCTGCCATTCGCCCGCTTTTGGACCGGCGGTCGACGGCCAGAGTGAAGGTCGTCGGGAGTTTGGCAGGATGATCTGGCGCATCATCTGGCCTTGGGTCATGCCGACGGCCTGCGAGGCCTCCCACTGGCTGCGGTTGACGCCAAGGATCGCGGCGCGGATGCTTTCGGCCATGTAGGCTGAAAAATGCAGCGTCAGACCCATGATCGTGGCGGTCACGCCGTTGATGTTGCCGATAAAGGCAAACACCTGCGGCAGGCCGTAGTAGAACAGAAAAAGCTGCACCAGCAGCGGCGTGCCGCGAAAGAAGCTGATGAAGAGCCGCACGACCCAGTCGAGGACGGGGATGCGGAACACCCGTTCCACAGCCATGACCGAGGCCAGTACCAAGGCACAGATCATGCCAATGAAGGCCATGAACAGCGTCAGTGGGACGTAGCCCAGCAGGACGGGCACCAGACTCACCATGTAGTCGACGTCGAGCGCCCGCATGGTTCTACTCTGCGACCGTGATATCGGTGCCGAACCACTTGTTCGAGATTTCGGCAAGCGTGCCGTTGTCCTTCAGCGTGGTGATGGCGGCATCGACCCGGTCGCGCAGCGCCTTGCCCGCGTCGTCGTTGCGGAAGGGCAGGGCGTTGCGGATTTCGCTGAACGGCTTGCCTGCGAGGGCCAGCGGCAGGGGGCTTTCCGCGATCAGCTGGGCAGAGGAGACGCGGTCCATCACGAAGGCATCGACGCGGCCAAGGGCCGTGTCCTGCGCGATGTTGCTTTCATAGGTCCTGATGTCGATATCGGCGGCATTGGGCAGCGCGTTCAGCAGCTCTTCGAAGTTGGACCCGAGGTTCACGGCGACGGTCTTGCCTGACAGGTCGGCGGGGCCGGTGATCGTGTCCTCGTTGCCCGCCTTCACCACGACCTGCGCGCCGTCAAAGACGTAAGGCTGCGAAAAGGCGAACTTCGCCTCGCGGTCCGACGTGATGGTGTCGATGCGACCGGAATCCAGCGCGCCGATCAGACCCGAGAAGGACATGGTGATGAAGTTCACGTCGTCGCCGGTCTCTGCGGCGACGGCGTTCATGAAATCGACCTCGAACCCCTGCAATTCGTCCAGCTTGACGAACATAAAGGGGAAATAGCCGCCCGACATGCCGACATTGATTGTGTCGGCCTGTGCCGTGCCAAGGGTAGAGGCCAGCGCGAAGGCCGCGATTGCGATCGGTTTCATCATGGTTCGTTCCTTTCCCACATTCGGTGATGGAATAACAGGTAACATGGTAGTTTTCCGCTTCAATGGGAGTTGCTCAGTCAAGACGGGCGACAAACGAACCTCGGAGAGTTCGGAAGCATTTTCCGGCTTTGGCCGCTATTGCGGAACGCTGTCAGCTGGACTGGCAAGGCTTGGGGTAAAAGCTGGGATGATTGAGATGCGCGGTTTTCTGCGCCGCCGGTGTCTCGAACATCTGAGGGATAAACCTAGATTTGTTCGATATCAAAGGGTGCTGACTCAAATAAGCTCTCCACGACATGCCACGTTCTCATCAGTAAGAACGCTGTACCTTTTTAAAAGCCAATTACGCCATCAAATTCCTGGACCATTTTTGAATGATCTCCGTTGCGAGCTGATGCATGTCATTGACCACGATGTTGGGCGTGGGCACGCCTGGGACGAGCATCGGTGCGTTTCCAGGTCGCCTCACCAAAGCGGCGGCGCAGCCTGCTGCCTGAGCGCCGATCGTATCCCAGAGATGACAGGCAACCATGCAGAGGTCGGACAATTCGGCATCAAATTCCTTTGCCACATGCCGGTAGGTTTCCGGTGCAGGCTTGAACCGCATGACGTCTTGCACGGAGAAGGTCCGCTCGAAGTAATTTGCGAGGCCTGCCCGTTCGAGTGGCGTCGGTGCAGCGCCAGGCGCAGAGTTCGTCAAAGTCACCAGCCGAAATCCGCGCTCCTTCAAGGCCTCCAGTGCTGGAGCCACATCGGCATAGGCCGGCATCGCGCCGATGAGTGATTCCAACTCGTCCACATCTCCGTCAGCCACCGTTAAGTGGGATGTTTCACCGATCATCCGAAGTGCGCCAGCGGCAAGGTCGCCGAACGGAACGTAAATACCGGACAGGGTCAGCGCTTCGGAGTAAAGGATGAGTTGGGCGAACCATTCCCGCATCATGCCGGCCTTCCCAAACATCCGCTCAAAAAGTGGTTCCAGTGTCGTCAGATCCAGAAGGGTCTCGTTGACATCGAATACGATAATGGAGGGGGAGTGGGCTTGGGCCATGGGAGTCCTCTATCGGATTAAACGGCTGGTGATCTCTGCTGCAGGTTGGTTCCGTCAGTATTGAAACGGGACGTGCTGGAAGGGCCGTGATCCGAGCTTTTCCGGTTGAAAACCCGCCCTATTAGAGGGCGGGCTTTCGGGAGCGTCTGAGCCATTACTTCGTGAAGTGATCCTTCAGGAAGTTCGCGGCCTCGGTGATCGCGGCTGTTGTCGCGGGCGTTTGCGCATAGGCGTTCAGCATCACGAAATCATGCGTCGTAAAATCGTAACGCGTGCTCTGCGTTTCGACCCCGGCCAATGTCAGCTTTGATGCAAAGGCCTCGCCTTCATCCCGCAGCACGTCGTTTGCATCGGTGATGACCAGCGCTGGCGGTAGGTCCGCGATATCTTCTGCGCCGTAGTTTAGCGGAGAAATCATCGGATCGGCACTATCGGTGCCCTCGGGCAGATAAGCTTCCCAGAACCACGCCATGCTGGCTTTGGACAGCCACGGGCCGTCAGCGAACAGTTCATAGGAGTGGCTGGTCAGGTCGGCGGTGGTGACCGGGTAAAACATGACCATTGCGTCAAGCGCGGGGCCATCGGCCTTGGCGCGCACGGCCGTCACGGCCGCCATCTGGCCGCCGACGGAGTCACCTGCAATCGCAAGTTGGTTGGCATCAATGCCAAACTCTGCGGCATTTTCCGAGACGTACTGCAGAACAGCATAATCCTGATCAAGCTGGACAGGATGTTTTTGCTCGGGCGCAGGACTGTATTCGACAAATACCATTGACGCGTTCGTCTGCGTCGCCATATCCCGCATCAGCCGCTCATGGGTGGTGAAGTTCCCCAGCACCCAACCGCCGCCGTGAAAGTAAACAACGCCCGGCAGCGTTTTGCCTTCGGTACCAGCGGGCCGAACTTTATAAACCTTGACCTCGCCGGTGGGGCCGACATTCAGGGTCATCTCCTGTACGTCCGCATCGGGCATTGCGGTGTCGCCCTTTGTCTGCGCGTCGATCAGCACCTGACGGGCCTCGTCATAGGGCAGCTGGTTGATCGGAGTAGAGCCTTTCAGGCTGTCGATGAATTCTTGGGTGGTCTTTTCCTATACGACTTCGGGAACATCTGTGTTCGGCGCGGTGGTGTCCTGCGCGAACGCAAAAGCTGGAATGGTTGCCAAAGTGACTGTTGTCGCGAGTGTCCTAAAGGAATTCATTGGGTGTCTCCTGGAATGTTTCAGTGGCCCAACGGTCAGTCCATATGGAAGGTTGCCGCAATACCTTGGCTTCACGGTTACGTGACGCCTTAGGTGCGTTGCCGGACGTGCACAGCGCAAAGTCGGTGGAGCGTTTTGTCGTAAGGAGCTACCGCAATCGGGAGAACCATTTGACACAAACCTAGTTCCGCAGCGGACCTTGGTAGGACACTCGGCGCCTGGATGCGCTCACAGCTAAATTTTGGGTGGTACCCCTTTTGCAGGTGCTGGCGGAGCTTGAAGTTCTCAAGGGAGATGACGGCATCTCAAGTTCTGGTGATCGTGCATTAAATTTGCGCCGCACTTTTAAGCCGGGCGTATGATCTGTTGAGGAGGACGTGCATGGAGCGCGGCCACGATCCGGGAGGACTATCATGATCCGCAATCTGTTTCTGAGCACTACAACCCTTGTCGCGCTGTCGGCGTCACCGCTGTTTGCCGCCGCCCATAGCGAGATGGACGTCAGCAAAATGACCTGCGCCGAACTGATGGCGATGGACATGGATGGGATGATGGCGGCAGCGACAGCCATTGATACGGCAATGAAGGACATGCCGGCCGGCGACGCGATGGCGGCTGACGGCGCGATGCCCGCCGATGGTGCGATGGCGACCGAGGCAGCACCTGCAACCGATGGTGCCATGGCTGCTGATGGCGCGATGGCTGCTGACGGAGCGATGGCTGCTGACGGAGCGATGCCCGCAGATGGTGCGATGGCAGCCGACGGGGCGATGGCAGCCGACGGTGCCATGACCGAAGAGGCTATGATGAAGATGGAAGAGGCCTGTGTCGGCAAGGAAGATATGATGGTGATGGATGTGATGCACGACTCCATGTGATGCCAACCCCGACCCCGCTCTTTTCAGGACGGGGTCATTGGCCAGAAAGGCGAGGCATCAGATGGCACTTCATGAGAGCACCGACACCTCGCCCCACGGCGGTGATCTGGTGCGACGGCACAGACTTTCGACGCGGCTGTGGCATTGGACCAACGCGGCAGTGCTGCTGATCATGCTGGGCAGCGGATTGATGATCTTCAACGCTCATCCACGCCTCTACTGGGGCAATTACGGGGCCAACCCTGATCCGGCCTGGCTGGAAATCGGGGCGACTGCCGATGCCGGTGTGCTGACTGTGGCGGGGCAACAGATCAAGACGACGGGAGTTTTGGGAAAGTGGACTGACAGCGGCGGTGTTGTGCGCAACCGCGCCTTTCCCGGCTGGGCCACGATCCCTTCGACCTATAACCTGGCGCTGGCGCGCCGATGGCACCTGACCTTCGCCTGGCTGTTCGCCGGGGCGCTGCTGATCTATGCGCTGCGCAGTCTGTGGAACGGGCACACGCGGCGGGATCTGCTACCCACGCGAGAGGAGCTGCGGCCCCGCCATATCTGGGGCGACATCAAGCATCACGCCACGCTGAACTTTCCCAAAGGCTTCGCAGCTTTGCGCTACAATATACTGCAGAAGTTCGCCTATCTGTCGGTGTTGGTGATCCTGCTACCCGGCATGGTGCTGACGGGTCTGACCATGTCACCGGCTGCGACCGCTCTGATGCCTTGGCTGATTGACGTGTTCGGCGGTCGGCAATCTGCGCGATCGTTGCACTTTATCTTCATGGCGCTGCTGGTCGGATTTTTTATAGTCCACATAATCATGGTCCTGCTGGCAGGACCCTTCAACGAAGTCAGATCGATGATCACGGGCCGGTTCCGCTTGCCAAAGGAGAAGGGCCAATGAGCAAGCTTCTGACACGCCGCAGCCTGTTGACGCTGGCGGCTCCGGCGGTCCTGATCGGTTGCGATCGCCTTGGTGCCACGCCCTCTTTCAAACAACTGGTGCTTGGGGCAGGCGAGTGGCTGGGCACCCGGATCGGACCGTTTGTGGTCGGCGATGCGCTGGCGCCGGAATTTGCCGAAACAGAGATGTCGCCCGACTTCAGGGTCAACGGCAACACAATGCCGAACGATCCAGCCTATGCTGCGCTGATGCGCAACGGCTTTTCTGATTGGTCGCTGCCGATCGGAGGACTGGTCACCACGCCGGCGCAATACTCGCTCGCCGAACTGAAGATGCTTCCGCAGCGTACCCAGATCACATTGCACAATTGCGTCGAAGGTTGGTCTGCCATCGGTAAATGGACCGGGGTGCCCCTGTCCGAAATTCTGCGCACCGCGGGCTTACAGCCGGATGCGAAGTTCGTGATCTTTCGCTGTGCCGATGATTTCAACGGGACCCCTTATTACGAGTCGATAGATTTGCGCAGTGCGATGCATCCGCAGACGATCTTGGCCCATACGATGAACGAAGCGCCCTTGCCGGTCGGTCACGGGGCACCGGTCCGCCTGCGGGTCGAACGCAAACTGGGCTATAAGCATGCCAAGTTCATCATGGGTGTCGAAGTCGTGGCCAGCCTTGAGGGCCTGGGGAGAGGCAAAGGCGGGTTCTGGGAAGATGTAGGCGATTACGACTGGTATGCGGGGATCTAACAAGATCGGTGTCACGGCCTGAACACGCCAGGATCGTGCGTGGGGTCCGGTGCCATGCGCACCGGACCCCTGGCACTCAGGCCTGAGTCAGACGCTTGTTCTGCGGAAACATCACTGCCTTCGCCGCGTCGTCCATGTCCTTCTTGAAGGAATACTCGGTGGACAGCGCTTCCGCGGCCTTTGCGGCGGGGCGCGCGTTGATCTCGTCAAGCAGGCGCTTCACGTTGGGAAGGGCGGTCCACGCTTCTGCACCAAGGATAAACGGCACGGCACGCGCCCAACCCCAGACAGCCATGTCCAGAACAGTGTAGGTATCGCCCATCATGTATTTGCCTTCGGACAGGCGCTTGTCGATCAGACCCCAATGGCGCTCTGCCTCAAAGTCATATCGGTTGACAGCATAGTCCTTCGGCTCGGGCGCAAAGTGCTTGAAGTGCACGGCCTGGCCCGAGTACGGACCGATGCCGCTGGCCACGAACATCATCCATGACAGAAATTGCGCCTGCATCTCTGATGTCTTCGCCGGCAAAAACTTGTCGTACTTCTGCGTCAGATACAGCAGGATCGCGGTGCTGTCGAAAAGCTTTGCCGCGCCGTCGGTCATCGCGGGCGTTTTGCCATTGGGGTTGATTGCAAGGAAAGCCTCGCTGAACTGTTCGCCCTTGCGCGTGTCGACAGGCACGACCTCGTAGGCGACACCAAGCTCTTCCAGCAGAAGAGCGACTTTCGCAGGGTTCGGCGAGGGGTGAAAATAGAATTTCAGCATAGGTTTCTCCATTGGCGGCAGGGCCGTGGTTTCAGGCCCGACATGTTGATGGGTTTGGCCTTCAGGTCTTTCTAGCGGAAGTCAGAGATGGTTCCCACTCACCAAGCTGTGGGGACAGGCAGGGGCTAGCATCACCGATATTCGCCGCTTTGACAAACCGCGGCAGCTGATGGCGTTCCTCGGCCTTGTGCCGGGAGGACGGTCCAGTGGAGAGACGCGCCGTCAGGGAGGGATCACAAAGGCGGGCAACGTGCTGGCCCGATCGGTTCTGATCGAGGCAGCCTGGTCATACCGCACCCCGGCCAAGATCGGCGCGCAAATGATGCTGCGTCAGGAGAGCATCCCTCAGGCTGCGAACGATATCGGATGGAAAGCGTAGGTCCGCCTGTGTGGCCGTTACCGCCGCCTGATGGCGCGGGGCAAGAAGTCTGCACTGGCTGATGCGGCGGTGGCTCGGGAACTTGTCGGCTTTATTTGGGCCATCGCCCAGATCACCGAGCCGACTGGTGCTGAAGGTGCAGCGTGACTATTATCTGCTCCCCCCAACCGCGCCGCTGCCCGCCATAAACGGCGTGGCGGTCAGCGACGAGGCTGCTGCACAGCATTGTAGAAGCAATGAAGAAAACACCGGAACAGGAACTGAAAGGAAAGAATGCAGCGCGACAATCAAGGTGAGAATCCAGCGTCAATCAGGATGAGAACGCGGGTTTGGGGGCACGTAGGGAGGGCGTAGCCCGACCGGAGGGGCCCCAAACCCGCGTTTCGCCCCTAATGGGTGGGTCTGACGGTCGTGACCGGTTCAGGTAGAAGACGATTTTTCCGTGTTGGGAGATCGTTCATGCCGGGCCGCCATGTCACTGATCAACAGACGAGGCTCTTTATGACGTTCAGACAATCCCAATCCGTTCCGGTGGCCGCTGCCAAGGCTGGTCTCAGCCAGGCCACCGGCTATCGCCTGCAGGCAGATTTGATCCTGCCATCCCACAAGAAGGCTCCGCGGGGCAGACGTCGCCCGGACCCGCTTTCGGATATCTTCGACACCCAGGTGCTGCCTCTGCTGAAGTCGTCTCCCGGTCTGCGGCCAGTTGCGATCTTCGAGGAACTTCTGCGCCGATATCCTGATCTGAGTGCCGGCATCCGGCGCACGCTGGAGCGGCGGATACGGGCATGGCGTGCTGAGCATGGTCCCGAACAGGAGGTGATCTTTCGGCAGATCCATGTGCCGGGCAAGATGGGCCTGTCGGACTTCACCGACATGAACAAGCATGGCGTGAGCGTTGCGGATCAGCCCTTGGAACATCGGTTGTATCACTTCCGGCTGGCCTATTCAGGCTTCGAGCACGCCCATGTCGTGCTGGGCGGAGAGAGCTATATGGCGCTGGCCGAAGGCTTGCAGAACGCGCTCTGGTCTCTTGGGGGTGCGCCTGCGGAACACCGGACCGACAGCCTTTCGGCCGCATTCAAGAACCTGGAGCTCTCCGCCCAGGAAGATCTGACCGACCGTATGGATGCGCTGTGCAACCATTACGGCATGACGCCATCGCGCAACACCAAAGGTGTGGCCCACGAGAACGGCGCGATCGAGGGGCCTCATGGCCACCTGAAGCGGGCTATTACTGATGCGCTGATCATGCGTGGGTCGCACAACTTCGAGGATCTGGCTGCCTATCGCCGCTTCATCGACGAAGTCGTGGGGCGGATCAATGCGCGTAATGCCAAGCGCATCGATATTGAGCGCGCCAGCCTCAACCCTTTGCCCGCCCGGCGGACCACCGACTATGAAGAGGTCACGGTGCGCGTCACATCATCGGGCGGCTTCCTGCTACGCAAGGTCTTCTACACCGTGCCATCCCAGCTGATCGGTCATCAGTTGCGGGCGCGGATCTACGATGATCGGCTTGATCTGTTTCTCGGTGCGACCTTCCTGGTGACGCTGCCGCGCGCCCGCGCAACACGCCATGGCCCACATCAGCATGTGGTCAGCTATCACCATGTCATCCATTCGCTGCGTAAAAAGCCCATGGCACTGATGGGGTTGGTCTACCGCGACCAGCTGTTTCCGCGGCAGGCCTTCCGTGACGTGTTCGCGGTCATGCTTGAACGGGCAACAGAAAGGGTGGTCTGCCGCATGATGGTCGACCTTCTGGCACTGGCCCATGATCGTGGCTGCGAGGCCGAACTGGCCGTCCGGATCGAAGAGGATCTTCGTCAGAAACGATTACCTGACATCGAAGCTTTGCGGGCCCTCTTCCTACCCTCGGCTGACAGCCTGCCCGCGGTCGAAGTGCAATTGGCTGATCTGTCGGCCTACGACCAGCTTCTCAGCAATGCGCCGATGACACCGCAGGTGGCGGCATGACATCGAGCGATATCGACGCCGCCCGTCTCACCCTTGCTCTGAACGAATTGCGCTTGCCCGCCATCAAGGCCCTCTGGCCGCGCTTTGCCGAACAGGCCGATAAAGAAGGCTGGCGTGCGGCCCGTCTGCTCAGTGCTCTCGTGGAGCATGAACTGGCAGAACGCGACCGCCGCCGCATCGAACGCCATATTGCCCAGGCACGCCTGCTTCCCGGCAAGACACTCGACACCTTCGACTTCACCGCCGTTCCCATGCTGTCCAAGGCGCATGTCAACGCCATCACCGCTGGTGACAGCTGGGTCGGAAAGGGTGACAACATCCTGCTGTTCGGGCCGCCGGGGGTCGGCAAGAGCCATCTCAGCTCCGCCATAGGGCGGGCACTCATCGAGAATGGCTACCGCGTGCTCTTCACCCGCACAACCGATCTGGTCCAGACGCTTCAGCAGGCCCGACGCGACCTTGCGCTGGAAAGCGCTCTTGCCAAACTCGACAAATTTGACCTGCTGATCCTCGACGACATCGCCTACGTGACCAAGGATCAGGCGGAGACCAGCGTGTTGTTCGAGCTGATCAGCGCCCGATACGAACGGCGGTCCATGCTGATCACCGCAAACCAACCCTTCGGTGCATGGAATACAATCTTCCCTGACCCCGCCATGACATTGGCCGCCGTCGACCGACTGGTCCACCACGCCACAATCTTCGAGATGAATGTTGAAAGCTATCGACGAAAAGCGGCCCAAAAGGCAACAGGATCAGGCCGCGCAACAAAAATGGACAGCACCGGCGACAACAGGCATGCCTGATTGACGCTCCGCGACAATCAACAGCCATATATCTCTTGCCCGCGACAAACTGATCAGCCAACCTCAACCTGTCGCGGCCAAGGATTATCATCCTGATTGTCGCGCTGCTCTCATCCAGATTGTCGCGCTACAAAAGAAACCCGAACGCAGATGATGCGATGGCCAAGGTGCCGGAGCCGGTCAGAGAAATCCCCCAAGATGGTTCGAGAGCGGCGTTTGCCGTATTCACGTGCGACAGAAACAGGGATCTCTCGACGTATGCCGGTATGCGCCTTTGACGCGCGGATAAGAGCTTGGTCAGCTGTCGCTGTTAGCTCCGGCATCCTGCCCATCGCTTTCTGACGACGCGAAACGCCTGCCCAAAACAGGTGGTAGATAAGTCGTGCGCATACCAGCAGATAAAGTCGTTTACTTCGCCGATGCCGTGCATCCGGAATACCAGACCAAGCCAGCATTCGGCTGGGTGAGGGTGGGATCAAATCCAGCGGTCCTCAGCACGGCAGGGCGCGGTCGTGTGAACATTCATGGGGCTGTGAACCTTGAAACCTTCTATGCACCCTTTGTCGAGCCCATGACCGTTGATGGGGTCAGTGCCGTGCAGCTTCTGACCAAGATCGAAGCGCGCAACCCTGACAAGCGCATCATTCATGTCATCTGGGACAACGCCGCCTACCACAAAGGGTCCGATGTCAGAGATTTCCTCGCCAGGACAGCTTGCCGTATCCATCTGATCCAGCTGCGGCCCTACTGCCCTCACCTCAATCCGATTGAACGGCTTTGGGCCGTCTTGCATCAATACGTGACCCACAATCGTTACTACCCAAGTCAGAAGCAGTTCGCCGACGCCATCCTTGCATTCATGCGTGAGACCATCCCGCAGGAATGGACGAAATTCCGTGACAAGGTCTCAGACAACTTCAGTGTCATAACCCACGAGAACTTTCGGGTTTTGACGTAGAGCCGGTATAAGCCAAAAGCAACGGTGATCGGGCGCTACCAGCTCGCCCAGAAACGCGCAGTCTGACGAGCGAACCACAGAGTTTTTTGGACGCCGAACACTGAGGGAGCCTGGCCTCGTGACAACACGCCGGAAGGTTGAAGTGGGGCGCTCCTGTGAAGGGTTGCTATTGTAGGAGTATCAACTTCATGTGGTGCGTGACCGCAGTTGATTTCGTTTGCCGCATAAAAGATGAGCTATCATGACTACGCAAATGGCATCGCGTCAGGAAGACACAGACCACATCCTCAGGAACATACAGGACTACGCCCGCGCGGTGAAGCTACTGACGTGGCAGCGACAAGGCATCATCGCATCGGTGGCTCTGCTGACCGGATGGTTTTTTTCACCCTGGCGAGCCGAATTGTTCTTTGCGGTCGGCATGATGTGCGAGTACGTCGACCTGACTTTGGCCAGAAAGGTCGATCGGATCGCCCCGGACGACAGACAAGCGACGAGGTATGCCTATGCGGGCTTCATTGCCAATACTGTCGTAAGTGCTTCGGCCATTAGCATTTATGCGATTTGGGTCGGACAGACAGAAGACGGTGTCGGTTTGTTTACGGCCTTGTTCTGTCTGTTCTCAGCGGCGCTCTATGCCGCTATAAACAACCATCAGATAGCAATTGCACTCGCGATCCGGATGGTTGTTTACGGTGCATCGTTCATTGCGATCACCCTCATAGATCTTTTGGTCGACCATCCGCCATTTACACCGCAGCCATGGCTCCAGTTCTTTACGGTCCTGTTTGCGATGTATTTCGTGATCGACTGTTCGCTTTGCTTTCTGCGCTTGTACCGGCGAGATTTGAAACGACTTGAAGACCTCGAGATGGAGCATGCGCGTACGAAAGCGGCTCTTGTCGTGAAGTCGCAGTTTGTCGCCATCGTCAGTCACGAACTCCGCACGCCTCTGACGTCAATCAAGGGGTCGTTGGATCTGGTCAACTCTGGAAAATTTGGCGACTTGCCACTCAAAGTGGAAAGATTGCTGGAAGTAGCGGGCCGGAACACGCAGCGTCTCGCGACGCTCGTCGATGATCTTCTGGATATGCAGAAGCTCGAAGAAGGACAGATGAAATTCGAAAAAGAGACGATCGAATTGGGTGCGTTCATCACGGATGCCATCGAGTCTCATCAAGGGCTCGCGAAACGGTATAATGTGCGACTGGTGGCCGATACAGTGACCGGGAGGCTTGTGTATGCCGATACCGACCGATCCAGGCTGATGCAGGTGGTCGGGAATATGATTTCCAACGCAGCCAAGTTTTCGCGAGCCGACGGTGATGTCGATATCTGGCTTGTCGCTGACAAGGGACGGGCTCGCATTTCGGTCCGCGACCACGGGATCGGAATTCCTGACGGCGCAAAGGATCAGGTTTTTGGCCGGTTCACGCAAATCGATTCATCAGAACAACGCAAATTCGGCGGGGCGGGACTTGGTTTGAACATCTCTCGGGAAATTATAGCGGCCCTTGGCGGCACAATCGACTACGAAAGTACACTCGGCGTCGGGACAACGTTCTACGTCGAGGTGCCCTGCGATGAGGTTGATCAGACAGACCAGATCGCCAGCTCAGATTGGCAGCAGACCACCCTAGTGAGATAGGTCTTTGTCAATACTCACAAGGGCGAATGCGTCAGCCGAAGGTGTTTGGGATCCCGTATACAAGAAGAGCCTCAATGGGGCGGAGACGGCGCTAAAATTAAAACACAACAGGCTTGATGATCGGCCTCGCCACACCTATAGATTGTGACAGACTGCGTGGACTGTTTCCGAATCAGCGATAATCGTGGAGAGGTTCTGTGCAGCTCGTTCTGTGTCGTTGGCCGCTTAAGTGAAATCATTCGGCTGTTTCGTATGATCAAGTTTTTAAGGATGTTGCTGAGTGCCTCCACCTATTGATTTTGTAATCGGCTTCATCGCGGTCTCCTATTTTCTTGTCATTGCAGCTGCAACCAAGCAGCACTTTCGACCTGGAAAATACCCCGCTGGCATGTACGTCATATCTGCGCTGTCGTTGATCGGCATAATCACACTTATGACCTACGCCTTCGTCTGGGGACTCGCATATGCCGCTGCGCCACTGACTTTCATGCTGGTTGCCTTCGCCCTGTTTTTCTGGGCAATTTTGCACAGCAAAAAGAAGGAATTGCCCCTCGCATTTGATGAGGGCGCTCACGTTAGCGGAATTATTACAAGCGGCCCCTGGGCGTATGTCAGGCATCCATTCTATGTTTCTTACACGCTCTTCTGGTCAGGCTGTGCTATCGCGACAATGAGCCAAGCTTCGGCTCTTGTTTCCGCCACACTAGTAGTCATCTATATTTACTCAGCTATGAAGGAAGAAAAGACACTTAGGACCGGCCCTCATGGCGATACCTACTTGACCTATCGCAGTAGCACAGGTTTCTGCCTGCCTAATTTCTGGTCTCGAAATTGACCATACTAGCGCGAAATTTCGACGTCGCAAAAGTGCAGTGCGAGAATGATCTCAGAGCAGTTGGGGCATTCCGGTATCGCTGTTATCTTGCGGACGGCTTAATCGAAAGCCGTGATGACGAGATTTTCACCGATCAATACGATGCAACAGATACATCCCATATATTTATGGTTTTATCGAGCGGACAAATTGTCAGCACAATTAGACTTCATCTTCTTACAGAGGCCTGTCACCGTTCAGCGACGATGGCAACGTTTGCAGACATTCTAATGCCCAAGATAAAGTCCGGCATGATCATTTCTGACGCCGCCCGGCTCGCCGTAGATCCCCATATCGGGCGCTTGAGATTGCTTGCTGCCCGGCGGACCCTGCGGATCTATGAGGATTTCGTCGCGGAAAATGCTGTTGAATTTGGAGTGGCATCTGTACTGGAGAGCCGGATCGATATGTACAACAGGATTTACGGCTTCAGACAGATATCTGAGCCGCGTCCCTACGGTGATCTGAAGAAAAATCTAGTTCTCATGGGCGTCGATCTGCGGAACGGCCAGTATAAGGGTTTTAATCGGATCTGATATACCAGTCACCGCTGATCGCGATGAGGTGCCCTGCGAAACAGGAATGTTGTCAGGACGGACGGGGTATTAGGCAGTCGCTTGATACCGAGCTCCCTTTCAACATAGAGATTGGTGAGGGAGGTTCATGTGATGGATTCCCGATCGGTCAATCGTAATCAGGCCAATCAACGATATCACTTAGAAAACTAGCGCGCACTACTTAATGAGGCAGGCGCCAAGAAGGGCGCGAGAAAGGCTTGAAGCTCACGTAGCGCTTGTCATAACGGCCGGGACGAGTGCAATGAATTGCTGCTAAGGTTGCACAACACCGGTTATGAAAATTTATTAATCTGCCAAAATCTTCTATTACTCTTATCATCTTAAGGCAGAAG
This sequence comes from Loktanella sp. M215, assembly GCF_021735925.1. Classification (NCBI taxonomy): domain Bacteria; kingdom Pseudomonadati; phylum Pseudomonadota; class Alphaproteobacteria; order Rhodobacterales; family Roseobacteraceae; genus Loktanella; species Loktanella sp. M215. The sequence goes on along the minus strand of NZ_WMEA01000004.1, from coordinate 399,784 downwards.
ACGATGAAGAAAAATTGCCCAATTTATGACGAAAAAATAAATAAAATAAAAAATATCGAAAGATTAATCGTAATATTTCGCATAGCTGCCACTGGAACTATAATTGCCGCACTGGGATTTTTGTTTCTTCAAGCCTTGCAGTTTCTTTAACATAATCACACATCATGCGACAAAGAACTCTTCTATCACGCCTGTCCGATTAGAAAGTGATTCTGAACAGTGGCGGAGCGCTCGGCCGTCGGAGGCAGATTGCAAAATCTTTAACCAAGATAGGGGGGTTTGTCGCAACCCAGAATAGAATCCGCCCCGCTACAACGTCTGACGCCGATAAGCCTAATTATGAGACAGACCGCGCAGCCTCAGATTTGCTGAGGTAGCGTCGGACAACGCCATCTGACTGCCCTGCATGTCGAAGACCTGACGTTCTGCTACACGCAAATCTGAAATTGCTATAAACTAATCGGCATGACGCTGCGCCCGACTAGCCACTCTGTTCTGACTCGTGAGCTGCGGCTCGGATGGGCGCGTGCTATCCGAGCCGATGCGTATGCGCATTCGGATGCCCGTATCCGCCGCGCTTGCCGCATCTTCTTATCCGAAGGAGGGGCCAAAGATTTGTGTGTACGCCGTTGGGCAACCGAAATGCTCAACGCTTTGTCACCGAAAGACAGCGGGTCTACATAAGCGACATGCCGCAGCTTTTCATTACATTTCAGGGCGGTTTCTCGGCAGCTACATTTTGACGGCATCGTTCATCAGCGCAGGTTCCGCAGGTGAGGGCTGTCCCGCAGTATCGTTTGACCGGTGCGGTTACCTCCTGAAATGCCCGTCAGGCAAAATGTTAGATCCCCATACGCAATCAACAAACACGTGAAATTTCTAAGAGAAGTTAGAGGTTGAGGCTCGTGTCAGGTCCGTGAGTCCGACACAGTGCACAACCGAGTCAATTGCGTTTGCAACACTAAGCTCTCGGTGCGAACCGATGCCACTGCTTGGAAAGACCGCAACATGTCACAATTCGAAGACCAGTTTATCACCTCGGGCGGTATCCGGACGCGCTATTGGAGCGTGGGTGAGGGTGGCATTCCCCTCGCACTTTTGCATGGACTGAGTGGCACCATTGAGGACTGGTCGGAGACCCTTCCGGCGTTGTCGGAGAACCGCCGTGTGGTCGCTATCGATCTTCTCGGCAGCGGAAAAACATCAAAGCCAGCCGACTGCACCTATGCCCCAGATACCATGCGGGATCACGTCCTGGACGTTCTCGACGCGCTTTCCCTGAATGTCGTGGATATGAGCGGCTGGAGCCTTGGCGGTCGCATCGCCCTCGATATCGCCTGCGCCGCACCCCATCGCTTGCGCCGCCTTGTGCTTACTGCGCCCGCCGGCATCGGGTCAGATACTATGATCGATTTCAGTACGTCGTTACCAGCCGTCATGGGGCAGGCGATTACACGACCAGGTGCGTCTGGTCTCCGGATCCTCTTGAATGCCATCCATAGCGGAAACAGCAGCCGTTTGGCATCATTTTCCGCACGGCGCATTTCACTCTTCGCCGACATAGCATCGCGGAAAGCTTTCATTGGACAGTTGAAAAGCTTCGTCGGACCAAAGGGCTTTCTCGAGGGGCCCCGTCACGATTTGCTGGCGAAACTGCCCATGATCCAGACGCCCACCCTTGCGGTTTGGGGCCGGAACGACAATTTATCGCCCTTTCACCACTCCGCGGTTCTTGTGGATTTGATGCCGCATTGTGCGCTGCAAGTCGTAAAGCACTGCGGTCATGCGCCACAGATTGAATGGCCCGACATTTATACAGGAGCGCTGAGAAGCTTTCTCGATGGAAGCCTTGCAGGTGGCACGTCATTTCTCTAATTCTAATTCACCGAAAATTGCCTTTCACAGCGATTGCAATGTTCAAGGGCTGATGAAAATATTTCGCTGCTTCGCAAATGTCGAATTAGTATTTGAGCGATACACTTTGTTTTCTGGCAAGATGATTTACGGCAGGGCTACGCATCAACTTAGGAATAATGTGCAGTGTATAAACGACTTAAAGTCGACGCCATGACGCAGATAAGGCAGGACGATTTCTCATCCTGCCTTTACGACCTTTGCGGCATCAGTGAGAATCGTTTGCTTACTGGGGCTGCAATTCAAGTCCAGCCAGCGGGCAAACCTGATCGTCGACTTGTGCAATTGAGAGACCGGTCTCCCCGCGCTGCACGCCACAGGTCATGGGGAAGACTGTTGTGCCGATGTCACCCTCAGCGTCAGACAGGGTAATCTGACCGTCGGTTGCCTCGTAACGACCGGTCGCTTCTTTGCCGCTGTCTGCATTCGTCAAAGTGAATTGGCCGTCGTCTGTAAGGACCATGGCGATGGCACCGCCGGAATAAGACCCAGGTTCAAGCATTGCGGTGGCCTGATCGTCGGACTCTGTTTGCGCTGTCTCGTCAGAGGTGTCTTGCCCCTGTTCCGGCGCGTCTTGCCCTTGCGTTTCGTGATCCTGAGCCTGCACACCCTGCGCCTGAAGGGCCGCGATGCGCTGTTCCACTTCGGAAAGCTGTTGGCTTCGGGAGGCCAGATCATCGGACAGCTGGGTCACGATCGCTTGCACGGATTGACGTTGCTCTTCTGCTGCCGTGTTGTCGGCTGCGAGCTGATCCCGACGTTGGGTCATGTCATCAAGCTCTTTCGAGAGGGCCTCGCGCTCTTCCGTCATACGTGTCAGCTCCTCGGTCGCAGTGGCAACGGCCGCCTGAGAGGCGGCCTCAGCATCACGTGCTTCCTGCACGCGCGCCTCCGCGTCGGATGCCTCTTGTGCCAAGCGCGCCGTGTCATCCGTCAGGACGGAAAGCTGCTGCTGCAATTCTGCTTGGGCAGCTCGGGCTTCCGTCAGACGATCACCCACGTTGGCGAGCTCCTGCGTCGCCTCTGTTGCATTTTTCTCTGCTTCGGCCCGCGCCGTCTCGAACCCTGCAATTTCTTCACGCATCGGGGCTAGTTGGTCTGTGATAGCCGACTGCTCGGCCCTGGTCTGATTGAGGCTGCTTTGCGCTGCCGCGATTTCATCTTGCAGCTTGCTCAGGCTTATTTGCTGCGTCGTGATCTCCGCATTGATGTTGTCGCGCTGAGCGCTGAGTGCATCCGTCTCGGAATTTAGCGCTGAGGCCTCGCTGCGCAGATCTTCCAGCGTCCCAACGGCTTGGGTCTGATCAGCCAAATCCGTCCGCAGATTGGTCCGATCGCCCAATAGGAATAAAGCAAAAATCCAGCCCACGACCGCTACGATTCCCAGAATAATCGGTATCGGCTTCTTTACATCGTCAGCGATGCCCATTGTTCGTTTCCTTCCTATATTTCAATGAGCTCGCTGCGATCAGACGGCATACGTCTTTCAACTTCATCGGTGTGCAGCAAGCGCCGTGGTAAAAACCATGTCGTGCATCATGGCTCAGCATGACCCGCGTGATCAAGGTAGGGCAAGAGCCTTTGGGCGACACCCTAAATCACTATTAGAGATGCGGCGATTGCCACTTTCGCGGTTCCTATGTTCGGAACATCAGTGCCACGGCCTTCGTTCAGTCATTGCAACATTGATATTTATGGAGGAACGACAATGGACCATTCCAAGCACATTCCGCTTCGCACGGACGAAATCTCAGCCGCAAACCTTGACGGCGCCAACGTCTACGGACCCGACGATAACCATATTGGCGATGTCGTTCATACCGATGGTGCGGGACACGGGACAAACGTCATCGTCGATGTGGGCGGCTTTCTGGGCATCGGTGCAAAGCGCGTGTCGCTTCCCGTGTCACAGCTGAACTTCATGCGTGACGAGAATGGCAAGGCGCATGCAACGACGACTATGACGAAAGATCAGCTCAAGGATCTGCCAGAATATCAAGACTGATTATCCTGACACCAGTTGTGTCCGTAGCCATTCGGCTGCGGGCACTGCTTGCATTTGGAAGTCGCACATGGGCGGCAGCAGGATCTATTCACGCAGACCTTCGCCACTCTTGATTTACCATCCTAATAGATAGCAAAACCTCACCTCAGCCTGAAACCTCAGCCTGAATTAGGTACGAAACGGTGACTAAACTGTTAGTCGCCTTTTGCCGGCCCATTTTTATCGGAGACTGACGATGGCCAACGACATGCGCGGGCAGGCAGCGACCAACCCTGCTGAGATCCCAACAGCGGGGTGGTGGGACATCCTGAAACGGGTGAAATCCGAGGTGTCGGATGATCACGTGTCAGTCGTCTCAGCTGGCGTCGCATTCTTTGGCCTTCTCGCGGTGTTCCCCGCCGTAGCGGCACTCGTTGCAATCGTCGGCTTCGTCCTTGACCCCAGTGATATCGCTGACCAGCTCGGCAAAATCGTCAGTCTGCTCCCGGAAAACGCGGCCGCGATTATTCAGGATCAGATTGTTCAGGTCACCGGCGGCGGTGAAACGGCGACGGGGTTTGCCGCAATTATCGGCTTTCTGCTGGCCTTGTATGGTGCCACCAAGGGGATGATGACCCTGATGGAGGGGATGAACATCGCATACGACGAGACCGAGACACGCGGTTTCGTCCGTTTGTACGCGACAGGTGTGGCGCTGACGTTGTTTCTCATCTTTGGCCTGCTGCTGGCCTTTGGTGTCATCCTTGTCCTCCCAGCCGTCGTCGGTCTGTTTGGCCTGCCAGATGGTTTTGAGACTGCGATTTCCTGGCTGCAATGGCCGTTGCTGGCTGTTCTGACGATGTTTGGACTTGCCATCGTGTATCGCTTCGGGCCGTCTCGCCAGGATCCAAAGTGGCGATGGGTCAGCCCCGGGGCAGTCTTGTCGACGATCCTTTGGCTTGTGGGAACGATCGGGTTTTCCCTCTATGCGCAAAACTTTGGAAGTTACAATGAAACCTACGGCACGCTTGGTGGTGTCATCATCCTTTTGACATGGCTCTGGCTGTCTGCGTTCATCATCCTCGGAGGGGCTGAGCTGAACTCTGAAATAGAGCATCAGACCCGCAAGGATACGACCACCGGGCCGGCACAGCCGGAAGGCCAACGCGGGGCCGTTAAGGCCGACACCCGCCCGGATAAGCTCGCAGGTTGTGACTGGACAGAGAGCAAAGATGAGCATGCGTCTTCGGCTGAAGACAACAAGTATGTCTCGCGAAATAGGCAACAAGGAAGTGCGGACAGGAAACCGCTATCATTGGGTGCCGCACTTATAGGCGCAACTCTGGCTTGGACGATCTCGCAACGAACGCACCGCATGAACAGCAAAGATGAAGTGTGAAGGGGTACTGCCTTCGGATAACAGGAAGTTCCAAATGATCAGTGAAATGCTATTTCAGAACTGGTCCGGTCTCGCCCGCACTTTGATCGTGGGCGTGCTAGCTTATCCCGCACTTCTGATCATGTTGCGTATATCAGGCAAGCGCACGCTTGCCAAACTCAACGCCTTTGATCTGATCGTGACGGTGGCCCTCGGATCGACGCTAGCGTCGATCCTCTTGTCTGAAAGCGTGGCTCTTGCCGAGGGACTCTTAGCGCTCGCGGTGTTGATCGGTTTGCAATGGATCGTGGCGTGGTCATCGGTCCGGTCTTCAACAGTAGCGGAGCTAGTGCGATCGGACGCAACTTTATTGGTGCGCGATGGTGCCATCTGCCGCGGCGCACTGCATCGCGAACGGATCACCGAGGTCGAACTGATGACCGTGATCCGTCAAAGCGCGGCCAGTGCTATCGAAAATGCGAGCGCCGTCATCCTCGAAACTGACGGATCTTTCAGCGTAATTGCACGCGAAGACGACGGAACTCCGGGGGCTTATGCGCAAGCAGGTCTTTCATCGGTCACCGACCTTACGATAGATCAGTAGCGCTCGGATTTGTACTATTTTATCCTTGCCTCCCTGCGGCACAGGACTACGATTTTTTCATTCTTACAAAGTGAGTTCAATGCCCGATAAACTCGATCCGATCCGTCGCCGCTTGCTGGCGGGAGTGCCACTGGCCTCTGTCAGTCTGGCGCTTGGTGCCGGCACGGCAGAAGCCGCTGCACCCATCGTTCTGCCCGTCGATCCGCGCCAGCCACAATTCGTGACCACGGATCACGTTGCCACATACTATCGGCTGTCCCGCAGCTGACCCCCAACAGGAAGACCTTGTGATGTTGCGTCGCCGTACAACGACTCCGACCGTCTCAACGCCCCGAGTGGGCAGCACTCGACGCGAATTTCTGCGCAATTCCGGACTGGCCGGACTGGCACTGGGTGCCGTCGGCAGCAGCGCTGGCCGGGTCGTGCAGGCCCAGACCGCCCCGGCGACGCCGTCGCTGTCCACGACCTACCACAAGACGATCTGCCAGTTCTGCTCGGTTGGCTGCTCGCTTTGGGCAGAGGTCGAGAATGGCGTCTGGGTCGGGCAGGAGCCTGCGTTTGAATCCCCGATCAACCAGGGCACGCATTGCGCCAAGGGTGCCGCCATGCGCGAGATCGCGATCGGTGACCGCCGTCTGAAGTATCCCATGAAAAAGGTCGCCGGCGAGTGGACCCGGATCAGCTGGGATCAGGCGATCAGCGAGTTGGGCGAGAAGCTGAACGGTATCCGCGAGGAATTCGGGCCTGACTCGGTGTACTGGCTGGGATCGGCCAAGTTTTCCAACGAGCAGAGCTACCTGTTCCGCAAGCTGGCGGCGTTCTGGGGCACCAACAACGTCGATCACCAGGCGCGGATCTGTCACTCGACAACGGTGGCCGGCGTGGCGAACATCTATGGCTACGGCGCCATGACCAACACCTTCAACGACATCCGCAACGCCAAATCCATCCTGATCATCGGCGGCAATCCCGCCGAGGCGCACCCGGTCTCGATGCTGCACGTCCTTGCGGGACGCGAGAACGGCGGCAAGATGATCGTCGTCGATCCCCGCTTTACCCGCACCGCCGCCCACGCTGACGAATATGTCCGCATCCGGCCCGGCGCCGATATTGGCTTTTTGCTGGGTCTGGTCCGCGAGATTTTCGCGAACGGCTGGGAAGACAAGGAATACATCAAGCAACGCGTCTGGGGCATGGATCAGATCCGCGAGGAGGTGCAACACTGGACGCTGGAAGAGGTCGAGCGCGTATCCGGCATTCCGGCAGAGCAGACCGCGCGCGTCGCCCGGACACTGGCCGAAAATCGACCCGGCACGCTGATCTGGTGCATGGGATTGACGCAGTCCACCGTCGGGTCGTCCAAGACGCGCGCCGCCTCGATCCTGCAACTGGTGCTGGGCAATATCGGTAAGACCGGTGGCGGCGCCAACATCTTTCGCGGCCACGACAACGTGCAGGGTGCCACGGACCTTGGCGTGTCCTGCGACTCGCTGCCAGCCTACTACGGTCTGACCAAAGGCGCGTGGAAGCACTGGAGCCGAGTCTGGGATGTGGATTACGACTACATGCTGTCGCGCTTCGAATCAGAAGAGTTGATGCAAGCCGAGGGCATGCCACTGTCCCGCTACATGGACGCGATCCTCGAACCCGCAGAAAACCTTGACCAGCCGAACCCGGTCAAGGCGATGATGTTCTGGGGCCACGCCGCGAACTCTATTACCCGCGGGCCGGAGCAGCGCGAGGCCATGGACAAGGTCGATGTGCTCTGCGTCATCGACCCGCACCCGACGCAGGTCGCGATCATGTCCAACAAGCAAGACAACGTCTATCTGCTGCCTGCGTCGTCGACCGCCGAAATCCACGGCTCTGTCACGAACTCCAGCCGGTCGCTGCAATGGCGTGACAAGGTCTTCGATCCCCTGTTCGAGGCGAAAAGCGATTACGAGATCACCTATCTGCTGGCGAAAGCCTTCGGTTTTGCCGACGAGATGTTCAAACACATCGGCGTCCAGAACAACGAACCGTTCGCCGAGGACCTGCTACGCGAGATCAACAAGGGCACCTGGACGATCGGTTATACCGCCCAAAGTCCGGAACGGCTGAAGTTGCACATGCAGCATCAGGACAAGTTCGACAGCATCACGCTGAAGGGCATGTCGGAACCGGTGCTGGGCGAATACTACTGCCTGCCTTGGCCCGCATGGGGGAATCCCAAGGACGGGCATCCCGGCACACCAATTTTGTACGATACGTCAAAACCGGTAGCAGAGGGTGGTCTGCCTTTTAGAGCCCGTTGGGGTGTGGAACATGATGGAGAAAACCTGCTGGCCGAGGACAGCTTTCCAGCTGGGAGCGAGATCGAGGATGGCTACCCGGAAGGTACACTGGGCATGCTGGATGCTTTGGGCTGGACCGACGAGCTGACCGCGAAAGAAAGGCTGATTATCATAAGCATAGGTGCCGACCGCTTTAAATACGACATGTTCAGCATGACCGAAGCCGACGCGGACAAAGCGATGAGCCAACTGACACTGGCTGCACTGAGGGGGCAGAGTGGTGGATCTGACGATATCGATGAAAGCTGGGGTGGAGCCAACGCAGAAACGAGTAGCGACCAGACGGCTATTGCCCAGCGTTTTGGCGATTATCCTGACAACGCCATGACAGCAATTGAAGCCTATCTGGCGGACAATCCGCAAGAAGATGCCCCTGATAATGCGACTTTACGCGACAAGGTTCAGCGGGTGAACTGGAAGACCGACCTGTCGGGCGGCATCCAGCGCGTCATGATCGCCCACGGTCTGGCGCCCTATGGCAACGGCAAGGCGCGGACGGTGGTCTGGACCTTCCCGGACCCGATCCCGAAACACCGCGAGCCGCTGCTGACCGCGCGCCGCGACCTGCTGCCGGAATACAAAACCTACGAGGATCAGCGCAAATGGCGGGTTCCGGTGCTGTATGAAAGCATCCAGAATGTCGACTACGCCAAGGATTTCCCGATCACGCTGACCTCTGGCCGGCTTGTGGAATTCGAGGGTGGCGGCGACGAGACCCGGTCGAACAAGTGGCTGGCCGAGTTCCAGCAACAGATGTTCGTCGAAATCAACCCCGCCGACGCGGACCGTGCAGGCGTGACCGACGGCAACGATTGCTGGGTTGCATCACCTAACGGTCGGATCAGGGTCAAGGCGCTGGTCACCCCGCGCGTCGGTGAAGGTACGGTGTTCCTGCCATTCCACTTCGCAGGTTTCTGGATGGGTGAAGACCTGACCACGAAGTATCCCAACGGCACCGAACCCTACGTCTTTGGCGAGGCGACGAACACGATCCAGACCTACGGGTATGATATCGTAACACAAATGCAAGAAACCAAGGCAACACTCTGCCGGATCGAGGCTGTCTGATGGCACGTTTAAAATTCCTTTGCGACACGGACCGCTGCATCGAATGCAATGCCTGCGCCACATCGTGCAAGAATGAACACGAGGTGCCTTGGGGCATGGTGCGCCGCCGCGTCGTGACCATCGACGACGGCCAACCCGGAGAGAAATCCGTTGCGATTTCCTGCATGCACTGCACCGATGCGCCCTGTGTCGCGGTCTGCCCGGTCAGCACCCTGTATCAGACCGACATCGGTGTCGTGCTGCACAATAAGGACACCTGCATCGGCTGCGGTTACTGCTTTTACGCCTGCCCCTTCGGTGCGCCGCAGTTCCCGCGCGCGACCCTGTTCGGCACGCGCGGCACGATGGACAAATGCACCTATTGCGCCGGTGGTCCCGAAGAAAATGGATCAGAGGCGGAGTTCAAGAAATACGGTCGCAACCGCATTGCCGAAGGCAAGCTGCCGATCTGCGCCGAGGTCTGTTCGACCCGCGCGCTGCTCGCTGGTGACGGTGACGTGATCGGCGAAATCTACCGCGAGCGCGTCGTGGCCCGTGGCTTCGGCTCCGGTGCATGGGGCTGGAAAACTGCATATTATCCGGAGCAGGGCGCATGAGCGACGAGGTCATTGTTCACGGGCGGGATTTCACCCGCTACCGGATTGGCGGCGCGATCGTCGCCTTCATCCTTGCCATCGCGCTGGTGTGGCAGATCTACGAGATCTTCGACGGCGATGCCCGCACGGTGCCAGAGGTCCGATGGGGTGTCACCGAATACAACGGCAAGCAGATGGGCGCGCAGGATGCGGCCAGCGGCCTGCTAACCGGCGTGGCCCTTGCGGACCGCACGACGTTCCAGGCGGAACGTTACCAAACCGGTCCGTCGCCCGATGCAGCGCGGCCCGACTACAGCGTCGTGCCGGACACGATGATGACCAACGCGCCGATGGCAAACGGTGACAAGTTCACCGAGAGCTGGTCCATCTACGGCGATAACACTGGCGCCATGCTGCGTCCGGCAGAGCGCACGGTCGGGATTTCATCTTTGCCTTACCCGAACGCGGCGTTGTTCGAACGTCCCTTCGGCCGTGACTGGCGGCTGGGTGTTGCCGACATCGCGACACATCTGGGCGCGATGGCGATCCTTGGCATGGGCTTTCTGCTGGCGCTGATCCTTGCTGTCCGCGGTCGGGTGCCGATCGCCCATGGGCGCAGCAAACACACGGTTCGCCGCTTTAACCTGTTCGAGCGGGCGACACATTGGCTGACGTCCGTCAGCTTTATCGGGCTGGCGCTGACCGGTCTGGTCATCGCCTTCGGCAAGACGCTGTTTGCGCCTTTCGGCGAGGCGGCTATCGGCGCTGTCGGCTGGATTTCGACATGGGGCCACACGATGTTCTTCCCGTCCTTTGCGATCGGGATCATCCTGATGGCGGTCATGTGGATGGGGCGCAACATTCCCGAAAAGCGTGACCTGCACTGGCTGCGCCATCTGGGTGGCATGGCGACGGACGGTGGCCATATTCCCGCGAAAAAGTTCAACGCCGGGCAAAAGCTGATCTTCTGGTCGGCGATCCTTGGCGGTGCGCTGATGGTCGTCAGCGGCGTGACCCTGATGTTCCCCTACTATTGGGCGACGCTGGGGACGCTGTCCTGGGCCATGCTGATCCACGCTATCATCGGTCTGCTGCTGATCGCTATCTTCATCGGCCACATCTACATCGGGACCGTCGGCATGCAGGGCGCGTTCTGGGCGATGTGGGGCGGTCAGGTGGACCGCAACTGGGCCAAGGAACACCACGAAATCTGGCTCGACCAGATCGAAGGACGCACCGGAGGGACCTACAAATGACCGCGTTTCTGATGGGGGCCGGCACGGCAATTGTCCTCGCGACCTTTACCTTCTTTGCCATGCAGGCGGGAACCGTGGCAATGACGGCGCGGTTCGATTCCCCGAACCTGCATTTAGAAAGAATCAATCGATAACATTTTTAAGCTTTTGGCCACATCGCGGCAGAGTGAGAACCCATTTTTTGAGGCAATATATCAGCATTGCCGACAAGTTTCCTGACCCTGAAGATGCAGCGTACCGCGCAGCCGCAGGCTGCTACCTGATCGGCGTCAAAACAAACCATTGGCCCATCATGCCTAGCCCGTTCAAAACTCGATTATTTTGAGGCAGGCAACTTTTGCTTTATTTTTGCGTTGGCCTACATGCGCTGGCGTTCGCCATGCGCAACTTTGGTGAGGAGAACCGAAACATGAAACTGACACTTATGAGTGGCATCAGCGCGATCGCAATGCTTGGGGCTGCATCGCCTGTATTCGCTGCAGCACATACTGACGGCGCAATGATGACCTGTGAGCAATTCCTGGCGCTGGCGCCAGCAGATCAGGAATCCGCTGCTTCGACCCTGGCCTCCGCGGGTAAAGGGAGAGCAATGGGTGCGGGCGCAACCAGCGGCACTGATGGTAGCACGACGGATGCCGCTGCCGCAGGATCAACCGATGCCGCTGCTGCAACAACTGACAGCAGTACGACGGGCACGATGGCGACGGATGCACCAGCGACGGACACGCAATCCGATGCGACCGTAAATGCGGATGGCAGTGCCACGACCGATGGCACGATGCCATCTGACGGGACCACTGACGCGACCGCCTCGAGCGATGGCAGTATGTCGACAGACAGCAATGCATCCACCGATGCTCCTGCAACAGATAGCGCGACGTCGCCCGCTGGTGGCGCAACAACAAGCGCCGACGCGACGGGAGGCAGCATGGGCAGCATGTCCTCTGACATGGTAATGGCAGTTGTCACGATCTGCACTAACACCGGTGGTGCCACGAACTGATCGTCAGCGGATTGAAATACGGAAATTGCAGGTGGCGTTAAGGCGCCATCTGCGACCTTCAGCGATAGATTGATTCTAGAAATTATATCGAAGGCTCTTAAAGACCCCTTTTGATCATGTGGATTGGCATCCCCCCCTGCAAAGAAAGCAATCGGTACGCGTGACAGGGCGGTCACTGTTAAAAGCCTTGCCTCAACCATAGGTTTTATTGTCGGTTTCGGATGGACCTTTATCCGATTGATGTAGAATTATTGAATTGAGAACAGATTTGGGACAATGTGGTGCACTCGAACAAAAAATGCGCGTCTGGCCAGGATCGTGCAAGCACCATGGAATGGACCGTTCCGTTGACAAAGCCACCACGCCGACCAATTACGATACGCGACGTCTCCGAGGTGGCGGGCGTCAGCGAAATGACTGTGAGTCGCGTATTGCGTGACATGAGAGATGTCAGTGCTACGACCCGGAACAAAGTCAAGGACGCGATCAAGCGACTGGGTTACGTCCCCAACCGCATTGCCGGATCGCTGGCGTCGAGCCATGTGAATCTGATCGCCGTCATCATTCCGTCTCTGAGGAATATGGTCTTTCCGGAAGTCCTGTCCGGTGTTTCCGATGCGCTGGATGATACCGACCTGCAGCCAGTCTTTGGCGTGACGGAATATCGTCCTGAGCGCGAGGAGAAGGTGCTGTTCGAGATGTTGTCTTGGCGGCCCGCCGGCATTATTATCGCTGGGCTCGAGCATTCGGATCAATCGCGGGCGATGCTGGCGCGGGCTGGCATTCCAGTGGTTGAGATAATGGATACTGACGGCGATCCCATAGATGCCTGCGTCGGCATTTCGCACCGGCGCGCGGGGCGAGAGATGGCAGAGGCCATTGTCGCAGCAGGCTATCGCAAAATAGGCTTCATGGGGACGCAGATGCCGCTGGATTACCGTGCGCGCAAGCGGTTTGAAGGGTTCACGTGTACGCTGGCCAAGTCCGGCATAGAGATTGTAGACCACGATTTCTATGCCGGTGGGTCCGCATTGACCAAGGGACGAGAGATGACCGAGGCTATGCTAGCCAGGCATCCCGAACTCGATTTTCTGTACTATTCTAACGATATGATCGGCGCAGGTGGGTTGATGTACCTCTTGGATAAAGGCGTGAATATTCCTGGTCAGATTGGCTTGGCCGGGTTTAACGGTCTCGAGATTTTGGACGGATTGCCGCGCAAGTTAGCCACGATGGACGCGTGCAGGTTCGAGATTGGGAACCGGGCTGCAAAGATTATCGCAGCACGCGTCCTGGGTCAGGATCCGGGGGAGGAGCGGGTGCAATTGACGCCCCGTATCGATTTGGGTGACACGCTTACCCGGGTTTGATGCGTCGCGGTACAGGTCGCAACAGTTTTATTATAAATCAGGCGAGGATTTCTATTTTGGCGTTTCACGAATTTGGCTTCAAGACATTTTTAATTTTGAAGCCAGTGACATTGCCGCGGAGTGCGACAAGCACTGATTGTTCAGTATTGAAGAAGGCTTTGCTACAACAAAGCCGTCTCATTGAATGAAACCAGAAGCGCCGATAAAGTTTTACGTAGTTTTCGGTCACTCAACGTCAGCTGATCTCTGTCAGGTCTATCATGAAGCGAACCAGCCATATCGAGGCGATCCGCCGCAGTCTGATCGTCGTCACTCTGATCGCTCTTTCGGCGACATGCTATGTGGCCCGGGACTTCCTTCTACCGATCCTGTTGGGCTTTCTGATTACCCTGACCCTGTCTCCGATATCCCGTGGCCTCGCCCGGATTGGCGTACCGCACTGGGTGTCCGCTCTAGGTCTCATCGGCGCGACTGCAGGCACCATTGCGGTCGCGATCTACTATTCCAGCGCCACTATTCTGGGTTGGATGGACAATTCAGACGCAATGCGGTTCGAGCTTCAAACTAAGCTCAGTGGCATCTTCCAGAAATTTGAGCAGGTGCGAGAAGCCAGCCAAGCGGTTGCGGAGGTTGCCGGGTCCGATCCTGTGAAGCAGGAAGTGGTCGTTCAGCGGCCGACGCCGGTCGGCGGTGCACTGAGCGTTGTCAGCAGCATCGGGGCTACCCTCGCCGTGGCGCTGGTTCTGGCGGGGTTCCTGCTTGCTTCGGGCCACATGTTCTACATCAAGATCCTGCAGTCGCTCCGGACGCTCAGCGACAAAAAGCGTGCTCTGACCATGGTCCACGACATTGAAAGACGCGTATCACGCTATCTGCTGACCATCGCGCTGATCAATGCGGGTCTGGGAATTTGTGTTGGTCTAGCGCTGTTTGTGATCGGCATGCCTAACGCCTATATTTTGGGAGCTGCGGTCTTCCTGCTGAACTTCCTGCCCTTTGTCGGCGCCCTCATCGGCGTGGCCCTGGTGGGCGCGTTGTCAATTCTAACCTTCGACAGCCTCTCCTACGCCGCGTTGGCGCCGGCCGCCTATCTCATCCTGAACGCCCTGGAGGGAAGTTTTGTAACGCCTGCGCTACTCGGGCAACGGCTGGAATTGAATACCGTTGCGGTCTTCCTAACTGTGGTGACGTGGGGCTGGCTATGGGGAATCCCCGGTGCCCTCATCGCCGTCCCGGTCCTCATCGTGTTCAAGGTCGTCGCCGACAATATCGAAGGAATGAAGGTCGTCGCGAATTTTTTGGGTGCTGGAGAATCTGCCCCGCGTGAGCAGTAAAGCGGGCGCAATGAAGCGACACTTCCGACGGCCGTGAAGCAAAATGTCGAGGTCCGATGGGAACGGATCTCAACCGCGGTGCGCGAACCTGCAATTTTCTGCTGGGCTCCAGATGTCGGATCGTGGGCTTTACACGCAGAGGATTGGGAGAACGCAACAGTATCCAATTTGGGAACAGAAGTTCGAAATTGATGTTGGGTTCCAGTTCTAAGTGGGAATGGTGAATTGCAACTGTGCACCGAAGACCGGGACTGGCTCGGTCAACAGTTTATGTTCGGAGGCGCTGCGGGCGGGCGCGCGGCCATCGTGAGCTTGTTTCCAACCAATTTGACACGGCGCGAGCTGTGCCTCGATGTCCTACGCCCAGTCGCGGATCACCTCGGCGCCTTGTGGCTGAGGGATGAGGTGACATTCATGAGCGTTCGCGTGGCGACTGCGCGGATGGAAGCGTTGCTCCGAACGACTTCCGAGCCAGCTGATGTCGTCATTACCAAGAAAAGGAAGCAAGCCGTCTTCGCGAGCGTTCCCGGCGACGACCACACGTTCGGCGTTCAGATGGCAGCAGATCTGCAACGCGCGAAAGGTTGGGACATTCAGCTTGTGGCCAACGTGAACGTAGCTGACCTACTGGCAGAAATTGTGAACTCTCCCGCGGAAATCCTGGGTCTTTCGATCGGGTCGAGTTCTTCGATGCACGCGCTTTATACAACGGTGCGGATGGTGAAATTGCACCGGCCCGATATGAAAATTCTCGTTTCTGGTGCCCTCGTAGGTATCGAGGCTCTCCCTATCGAGCGCCTCAGTGTGACGGCGTACGCGGATCATTTCGAGCGGGCGGAAACGTTGCTCGACGCAATGCTGGATACCACCACGACGCGTCGCAATCACTCGGATGTTGTGACAGTCCTTCCGCCCAACTTTTCTTGATTGATGCCCTGCGCCACAGCGGCGGATTAGTGTCTAATCCGTCCGTATCTCGATGGAATATCTGACACCGTCCGGATTGAAATCGTGTTCGACCCGGTGCGGCGGTGGAAAGAGAGCGTTGCTGAGCAGAGTTGAGCCAAATCCACTTTGCGCGGGAGCCTTGACCGGTGGGCCTCCAATCTCCTGCCAGACAATGCGGATGCTGCCGTCTGGTAGGACCTCCCACCGGATGGTGACTTTACCCTCGCGTACAGACAAGGCGCCATATTTCACGGCATTGGTAGCAAGCTCATGCAGCGCCATCGCCAAAGGCGTGGCGAGGGCTGGAGGTACTGAAATATCCGGCCCCTCCAACGTGATTGGGTCGTGATCCGGGTGGCGGTAGGGTGCAATAATGCGATCTGCCAGGTCTGCGACCAGCAACGCTTCGGCGTCGGTCCTAAACATCAGATCTGTTGCTGCACTGATGGCTTGAAGGCGACCCTTAAACCATCTCAGGCCTTCATTCTTGTCGCTGGCTGGCCAGCTGCGCGATGCGATCGCACTGATGACCGCGAATGCGTTCTTCAGACGATGGCGCATCTCCAGCGCAATCGTTGTCACTTGTTGCTCACGCCGCACGCGATCGGTCACATCGATCAAGACGCCAATAGCACGTGTAAACGGAGGCTCTTTTGGCTGAATATCAGCGCGCAGGAGAAACGTCCGTTCCCGACCGTCGCGCAGGACGTAGCGTACTTCGCTTTGTACCTTCGTGCCGCCGTCCGCCATTTGCGCGGCACTCACCTCCTTCAGCCGGTCTTCTTCCCCGGGTGCGTAGAGTCTCCGAAAGTCCTCCGCGCTCGGCGTGGCGTCGGACGGAAAGCCAAACAAGCGGTTCATCTCGGGTGAAGGGCTGATCGTGTCCGATGCGATGTCCAGATCCCAGACCGCAAGGTCACCCGCTTCAATCGCGAGTTGGAGGCGGGCGCTCTGATCCTCCAACGCCTGGCGCAAGACACGGCTTTCTGTCACGTCCTGGATCGAACCGGAATAGGTCACTGCTGCCTGAAGTCCGTTGACGAGACCAAATTGGGCCAGCCCATGGGCCTGTATCCAGCGTGTTTCGCCTGTGTCAGGACGAATGATGCGATAGGAATAGACCTCCGAGCCGCGCACATCCGGGTCGAGAGCCTGTCGTGCAATCTCCCTGGTGCGAGGCAAGTCCTCAGGATGGGTCAGAGCTCGCACAGTTTCAGTTGTGACCGGGCCGGAGCGTGATAGTCCCAAGATGCATCGCGCGAGATCCGAGTAGTCAATGATGTTTGACGTCAGATCCCAGTGCCACACACCAATGTTTGCAGCTTGAACCGCAGCCTTCAGTGCTGCAGTTGGCAGGTCATGGAGCACCAAGTTGGCCCCGGTCGCAGGACAGGACGTTTGTGACATCGTAGTCTCCCCACACTGCAGGCAAATCGCCGTGCTGCAGATCACCTATCCGACGCATCTCGTGTTTTTGCAACGTCACCCGAATCGGAAATGCGATCAAGTCGTTCGTGCTGGTTTTAGTGCCGGTGACAAGCTCGAAGGTTGCGTCGTCGCACAAGCACCGCCAGATCTCTATGTAATCTGAAAAAGGAGACGACATGTCCCAAGCACCTTCCATCATCGTATTCGATGTGAACGAGACACTTCTTGACCTGACAACGCTGGAGCCTGTGTTCGAGCGTATTTTCGGCAATCCCGCCAAGATGCGAAATTGGTTTGCAGAGCTGGTTCTCTATTCGCAGGCGTTGACGGTGTCGGGTCTCTATGCCCCGTTCGGTGAACTGGCCGGGGGCGTCCTGCGGATGGTGGGCGAGACCGAGGGCGTTGCGATTGCCGACAGCGATGTCGACGATCTGAAACGTCACATCGGATCGATGCCAGCTTTGCCGGATGTACGTCCTGCATTGGAAAAACTCCGGGACGCCGGGTTCCGGTTGGTGACGCTGACAAATTCGCCGCCGGCGGCGTCTCCCACGCCGCTGGAGCGCGCGGGAATTTCGGAATATTTCGAAAGATCTTTCAGCGTGGACGAGATCCGCAGGTTCAAGCCTGCACCAGAGACCTACAACATGGTCGCCGGGGCGCTGAACGTGAACGTCACTGACCTGTGCATGGTGGCCTGCCATCTGTGGGACACGATTGGCGCACAGGCAGCGGGATGTGCGGCGGCTTTGGTTAGACGTCCCGGCAATGCTGCGATGCGTGTCGAGGACGTTCCGGTGCCTGACATCATTGCCGATGACATGTCACAAATTGTGGATCAGATTCTCGCCCGTTGGGGGATGTCGCAGACAACGTAAATACGTCTGGGGAAGTTACTGGCGATCTCGCAGACCGGCAGTAACCCGTGTTCAGGCGGCGTGCGTGCCGCGCACCGGATAGTCCTTTTGACGGATGAACGTCAGACCGTCGAGTAGCCCCTTCAGGGCAGGGTGCGAAAACGGTGGACCGACAGCGTTTCTAGAATATTGTGTGACAGGCCCCGTGGCACTGGACCGCATTCATTACGAGTATTTCGGTCCGGGCGACGACCTGATGGCAGCCTGAATTTGCAAGGTTCACGAGAGGCCAACCAGAAACATGAAACTCAGTCTAGCAAACGGTCAGGTCACGGTCGACGGCGCCGATTTGGCGCCACTGCTCGCAATGGAGCCTGACGGTTTGCGCAGGAAAATGCGGGATGGCGACGTGCGCATCCTGTCTGAAACCGGAGAGGGAGACGATGCCGGCCGGCAGCGTGTTACCTTCTGGACAAAGCAGTGGCGGGTGCGACTGACCTGTGATGCAGAGGGCGTTGTCGTGAAACAGTCCCGCGCCCGGATCGGTCCATGACTGAGGCAGAGGTCCGAAAGGTTTTCGGGCATGGATCGGCCAAAGACGTATCAATCGGCAGTGGCCGGTCCTTTGTCCCTATCGCACCTGCGTTGCAGGGCGACCTTCACGCAACTGACGCGCAAAACGTACCAAGTTGCAGACCAATCGAACTTTGAGTGACAAGCGCTTTTTAAGACGCAAAGGTCCTCTGCATGTTCGTAAACATTCGCCGGGGGCCGTCTGGCTGCTTGTGGGTGTGATTGTTTATCGAGTGTTCTTATGGACGCACACGAGAACACCCCCCGCATTCAAGTTTTATCAGTCTCTGATACTGGGCGGCGTCGCCGCTGGACAGATGACGAGAAGGTCCGGATCGTTGAGGAAAGCCTTGTCAATGGCGTGACCTTGGCCGAGGTCGCGCGGCGCCATGACGTTTCGCGGTCCCAGCTTTACGATTGGCGCTATCGTTGTCGGCATGGTTTGCTGAGTTCTGGCCCGAAGTTTTTGCGTGTTTTTAACATCGACGAAGCTCCAGGTGGGCCTGATCCTGATAATATGCCGGCTCCGCCGGCACCTGTGATGACTGTCGATTTTGGCGCGCGCTGTCGTGTGTCGATCCCGTCCGACTTTGACATGGAGGCTGCAGCGCGTTTGCTCAACAGTCTGTCGGTGGGGCGATGATCGCGTTTCCGGCGGGCACGAACGTGTGGATCGCGGGTGGCGTGACGGACATGCGGCGCGGGATGAATACCTTGGCGTTGTCGGTCCAGCAGGGCCTTGGACGTGATCCGCATACCGGTGAGATCTTCTGCTTCCGGGGGCGAAAAAGGCGATCTGGTTAAACTGCTCTGGCATGACGGTGTCGGCATGTCGTTGTATCTGAAGCGGCTTGAGGCGGGGAAGTTCATCTGGCCGGTCAGCCAGGATGGGACGGCTGTTTCGATATCCGCCGCCCAGCTCGGCTATCTTCTGGAAGGGATCGACTGGAGAAACCCACGCTGGACGCAGAGGCCCAAAACGGCTGGGTAAATTACGGTGAAACGCCTGTTTTTATTGGCGCTTCATGCTGTCTGTGGTAAATATTTGCCATGTCAGATGCCGCTTCCGAAATCGCCAGATTGAGTGCCGCCCTTGCCGCGCAGACAGCCCGCGCGCACGCGGCGGAGGTCGAACTGGCACAGGCCCGCGCCCTGGCCTCTTGCACGCAAGCAATGATCCAGGAATTGAAGCTGGAGATCGCAAAGTTGCGGCGCGATAAATACGGCATCTCTTCCGAGCGTCGCGCGCGGCTGATCGATCAGCTGGAATTGCAGCTTGAGGAATTGGAAGCAGCTGCCACCGAGGATGCGTTGGCGGCTGAACAAGCCGCAGCGCAGGACAAGGCCAGCACCGTGCGCGCCTTCACGCGGCGCAAGCCGGTGCGCAAACCCTTTCCCGAGCATCTGCCGCGCGAGCGTGTGGTGGTTGAGGCGCCGACCAACTGCACCTGCTGCGGCTCGGACCGCATCGTGAAGATGGGTGAAGACATTACCGACACGCTGGAAGTTATTCCGCGGCAGTGGAAGGTGATCCAGACCGTCCGCGAAAAGTTCACTTGTCGGTCATGCGAGAAGATCAGCCAGCCGCCAGCGCCTTTCCACGCCATTCCGCGCGGTTGGGCCGGGCCGCAGCTGATCGCCATGATTGCTTTCGACAAGTATGGACAGCACCAACCACTGAACCGCCAATCCGATCGGATTGCGCGGGAAGGTGTCGATCTCAGCCTGTCTACCACCGGCTGATCTGATCGGTCATGCCTGTATAGCACTGGCCCCCATTCATGCGCTGATCGCGCGCCACGTGCTGGACGGTGGCCGTTTGCATGGTGACGACACGACCGTGCCGCTTCTGGCGCGCGGCGGCACCAAGACTGCGCGGCTCTGGACCTATGTGCGCGATGACCGACCATGGGATGGGGGTGCGCCGCCTGCCGCGCTCTTCCACTTCTCAACAGATCGTCGCAAGGAACACCCGACACGGCATTTGGCCGGGTGGCATGGTGTGCTGCAATCGGACGTCTATGGCGGCTACAATGACCTGTATCTGGCAGATCGTAGTCCGGGCCCGGTGCGCTCTGCGCTGTGTTGGAGCCATGCCAGACGCAAGTTATTCGAGCTGGCCGACATCAAGTCCATCGCCCGTAAGGGCAAAAAAGGTGGCAGAAGAAATCTCGCCCATCGCGCTGGACGCTGTGACCCGGATCGATGCCATCTTCGCTGTCGAGCGCGAGATCACCGGCCTGTCAGCTGCAGCGCGTCATGAAGTCCGGCGCCAGCGGGTCGCGCCGCTGGTCAAGGATCTTTATGACTGGATGCTGGCCGAGCGGGCGCGGATGTCAAAGCACAACCCTGTCGCCAAGGCGATCAATTACATGCTCGACGGGACAGGTCGCTGGGAGGCCTTCACCGCATTCCTTGATGACGGGCGCCTCTGCCTGACGAACAATGCCGCCGAACGCGCTCTGCGCGGTATCGCATTGGGCAGAAAGTCATGGCTTTTTGCAGGGTCAGAGCGCGGTGGCGACAGGGCGGCCTTCATGTATACCCTCATCGTCACGGCAAAGATGAATGATATCGATCCGCAGGCATGGATGGCCGATGTGCTCGCGCGCCTGCCGGATTTGCCCGTGTCACGGCTGCCAGAGCTGCTGCCATGGCACTGGAAGTCAGCAACGCAAATGGGGGAGGATTGCTGCATGATACCGGTCGCGCGCCTCAAGGTCACATTATCCGATGTCGCACCTCAGGTGCTCCGGCGCTTCGATGTGCCCCTCAAGATCAAGCTGAACCGCCTACATGATGTGATCCAAGCCGCCATGGGATGGACCGACAGCCATCTCTATGAGTTCCGGGCCGGCGGAGTCGGCTGGGGCGTGCCAGATCCTGAATACGACTACGATGATCCGCTGCCCGCCAGCAAAACAAGCTTGCTCGATGTGCTCGAAGATGTCGGCACCAAAACCATTCATTACGTCTATGACTTCGGCGACAACTGGCACCATGTGGTCAAGGTCGAGAAGATCGATGACGCCATCCCGGGCGCCGCATATCCGCGCCTTGTCAGGGCTATCGGTGCTTGTCCCCCGGAAGATGTCGGTGGCGTGCCCGGTTATGCTGAATTCCTTGATGCAATGACCGATCCCAAGCACGAGGAACACGACCGGATGCTGGAATGGTATGGCGGACAGTTCGACCCAGATGAGGCAGAGATCGGCCGCATCCTCGACAACTTTGAGCGCCTCGCCAAAAAATGGGCACCAAAGCCACGCAAACCAAAAGCGGTTCCGAAGCCCGTCTGATAGGGCACAGCGGCGGCCTTCGGCGGATGCTTACGCATGTTCTCGACTTTCGTGCTTGTGATCGCCGGTCTATTAGCCGGCGGTGTGAATGCTGTCGCTGGCGGCGGAACGTTGCTCAGCTTTCCGGCTTTGGTCTGGCTTGGCGTACCGCCAATCATGGCCAACGCGACGGCGACGCTGACGGCGTTGCCTGGTTACATCGGAAGTGCCTGGGCATACCGGGATGACATCAAAGCAGAGGGAGCGTTGCGTCTTCGGACCATTGTGACGGTCGCGGCATGTGGCGGGCTGATCGGTGCGGGGCTTCTTCTGGCGACGCCGGGGGATGCGTTCATCGGTACCGTGCCATGGCTTCTGCTCATGCGCCCCGCCTGACTGAGATGATCGATCTTCGCCACGCATTGGCGAAACTGGAAAAGCTGATTGACTGGGAGTTCTTCGAAACCGAATGGGCCAGTTTCTTTCCTGCCACGACAGGGCGGCCAGCACCATCGCCGCGCCTAGTCGCGGGGCTGCTGTCTCTCCAACATGCCTATCGTCTGTCCGACGACGCCGTCGTCGCCCGATGGGTCGAGAACCCTTACGACCAGCACTTCACCGGTGAGACATTCTTCCAGCACCGTCTCCCTGTCGATCCGTCCTGCTTGACCCGCTGGCGTTTGCCCGAAGCCCTGGAGCAGGTCGCGATCCTGACCGGTCGGCCTCCGGATCTGGCCGTCGTGGACCGCGGCTATCGCGGCCACGGTGTATCGACGACAAAAGTGCTGATCAGCGGCAAGCGCCGGGGCCTGACGCCAAAGTTGAAGACACTGCTGAGGCGGCGAAGCGCCATAGAACCAGAGATTGGACACATGAAAACTGACGGACGTCTGTCGCGATGCCCGCTCAAGGGGACGTTCGGCGATGCGGTCTTCGCCGTGCTTTGTGGTTGCGGCCACAACATCCGCAAGATCCTGGCCCGCCTCAGGGCTTTGTTGTCCCTCATCCTGGCCGCATTATGCGCCGCCGCAACGGACAGGATCAGGCCGGCAAACTGCTAACTTGTCGCAGGATCGTGTTGTTCAGCGTGAACTAAGTAGCTGAAAAGCTGCCGGATGTCGCTGCATTATTTCAGCGCGACTTCGAAACTGACATCATTCCATAGCCTTGGCACGGGCTTTCATACTCTCAAGACCTGAGCCTTTCGACCGGGGGTCATAACTTCCACGTCGATCGGTGACTTGGTTACGGCTTAAGACCCGATTTTTCGCCTAGATTTATGCGATTGATCAGCGCAGCGACTTGTCGGTGCGTATTTTTCTCGGCTTCAGAGCCCGGGGCATTTTCGTGCGCAGCTGCTGCATCCTGCAAAATGCCGGCAAACTCGTTTTGAGGTAAAATACGTTGATCTTTCAGTGCCAACAGAAGGGCCTCACAGATGGAAAGCGCTGCCATCCCAGCGCATTGTTCCTCTTCGGGCGCGCTACTCTCTTTATTCATCGTGATAAATCCCCTCGGCACTTGAGCCTGTCATGAAAAGAACTGTCGTTATCGAAGACGATAATTCGAAAACACCTTTGTCAGGCTAATGTACATCAGTTTGCAGACAGATTGGTGGCAGCAGACACATTGCCGAACGTCTTCCTGCTCGTATCTACCTGTTCTTAAACTGCGTTTACTAATGATCTGCCATAATTCCATGGCTGGATTAGATGACATAAAGGCATTATCGTCTGCTGAACTTTGCCTGGTCCATCTCTCGTCGATGGGCATCATGAAGACGGATCCATTTTATGCCAGATACGACGTGGGGGGGGACCCAACCCCGGCTTCTGACCGGTACCCCGGGCCTGAATGAAGTGCTCCGCGGCGGTCTGACGCCTGAGAGATTGTATCTTGTGGAGGGGACACCCGGCGCTGGTAAAACAACGCTGGCACTGAAGTTCCTGATGGAGGGGCGCCAGTCGGGTGAGCGCAGCCTCTACATCACG
The DNA here is from genome assembly GCF_021735925.1 of Loktanella sp. M215. Lineage (NCBI taxonomy): Bacteria > Pseudomonadati > Pseudomonadota > Alphaproteobacteria > Rhodobacterales > Roseobacteraceae > Loktanella > Loktanella sp. M215. The sequence continues at coordinate 375,887 of NZ_WMEA01000004.1, read as the reverse complement.
CTGTCGGAAACTGAAACCGAACTGCAGGCCGTGGCAAAGTCGCACGGATGGACGCTCGATGGTATCGATCTCTTCGAGATGGTCGCCGAAAACGAATTTGGCGCAGACCATGAGCAGTCCCTGTTGCATCCCAGCGAGGTCGAGCTTGGAGAGACGATCCGGGGCATCATCAACCTCGTGGAACGGACCGACCCGGCCCGCGTCGTGCTGGATAGCCTGTCGGAGCTGCGGCTTCTCGCGCAGAACCCCTTGCGCTACCGGCGTCAGATCCTGGCGCTGAAGCATTTCTTCGCGCGCCGCAAATGCACCGTCCTGATGCTCGACGATCGCACATCCGAACCCGGTGATCTCCAGCTGCACTCCATCGCCCACGGCGTAATCTCGCTGGAACAGCTGGTCAGTGATTTCGGTTCCGAGCGGCGGCGGTTACGCATCGTCAAGATGCGGGGCGTGCAATACTATGGCGGCTACCACGACTTTTCCATCGAACCGGGTGGGATCTGTGTCTATCCGCGCCTGGTCGCAGCCGATCACAAACGTAGCTTTTCAAGTGAGCCGGTCACGACAGGCCTCGCAGCACTCGATGCTCTGCTGGGTGAGGGCCTTTTCCCCGGAACCAATACATTGCTGGCGGGGCCAGCTGGTGTCGGCAAAACAACGACTGCCGTGCGGTGTATGATTGCTGCCCTGCGACGTGGTCAGAAGGCCACCTACTTTCTGTTCGATGAGCGACTGTCGACCTTGATGATCCGTTCCAAAGCCCTCGGTATGGATTTGCAGCCATTCATTGATGGCGGCCTTCTGGAAATCCGCCAGATTGATCCGGCGGAGTTGTCACCGGGGCAGTTTGCGGGTGCCGTGCGGACGGCGGTGGAGGAGGACGACGTCAGCGTTGTCGTGATCGACAGCCTCAACGCCTACTTGCACGCCATGCCCAGTGACAACTTTCTCGTCCTGCAGATGCATGAGTTGCTGAGCTATCTGGCACAACAGGGCGTGGTGTGCCTGATGATCCTCGGACAGCATGGCATCACCGGCGATCTGCGCTCGGATGTCGATATCAGCTATCTTGCGGACACGGTTATGATGCTGCGGTTCTTCGAGGCCGGAGGTCAGGTCCGCAAATCCATTGCTGTCATCAAGACACGGACGTCGGATCATGAGCGTACGATCCGGGAATTCCGGATCGATGCCAATGGCATCGTGGTCGGTGATCCGATCCGCAACTTCACCGGCATTCTATCCGGCACACCGGTCTATACGCCGACGAATGGCGACCTGCTGTCGCTCGACGGCGCTAACGAAGACAGTGCCAAGTGACAGAGGATGACGTGCCAGGTGGTTCGGCTGATGAAAGTCCGCCTGATCTTAGAACATCCGTTGCCGTCCTAGCCCCCCACGGGCGGGACGCGGTAGTTGCGTCGCAGCTTTTGACAAACGCCGGTCTGACGTCCGTCACGGCTCAGAGCCTCGCAGACCTGACAACGTTTGTTGGTGCCCACATCGGCGTCGTCCTTCTGACGGAAGAGGCTTTGGCCGCGGACGATGTCGCGTTCCTGACGGCGGCGCTGGACGCGCAGCCATCCTGGTCCGACATACCGTTCATCGTGCTGGCCAATAAGGGAGTGGGTCGGCGTTCTGATCGGGCGATGACGCGCGTGGACGCGCTGCGCAACGTTGTCCTCTTGTCGCGGCCACTCCACGCCGAAGAACTGGTGCGCGCCGTCAGGTCCGCCCTTTCCGCGCGGGCGCGGCAGCATGAGGCGCGGCACCATTTGGAAGAGTTGGAGTTACGTGAACGCCAATTGCAGGACAGCGAAGCGAAATTCCACGCGATAGCGGATTCTGTCGATCAGATGATCTGGTCGACGATGCCCGATGGGTTCCATGACTACTACAACGCGCGCTGGTATGAGTTCACCGGTGTGCCAGAGGGCTCGACGGACGGTGAAGCGTGGAACGGGATGTTTCACCCCGACGATCAGGACCGGGCCTGGGCGGCATGGCGCAGCAGTCTAAAGTCGGGCGAGCCTTATGAGATCGAGTATCGTTTGAAGCATCACTCCGGTGAGTATCGCTGGGTTTTGGGCCGTGCGCAGCCGATGCGGGATACGACCGCCAGAATCCAGCGCTGGTATGGCAGTTGCACCGACATCCACGAGATCAAGGTGGCGCAGGAGCAGCGTCAGTTGCTGCTTGCTGAAATGAACCACCGTGTAAAAAATACACTGGCGATGGTGCATGCCATGGTATCGCAAACGCTGCGACAATCGGATAGTCTCGACGACGCACGCACTGCAATCCAGTCTCGCATCAGCATGATGTCGCAAGCGCATGACAGGTTGATCCATTCGACATGGACAGAAACGTATATCCGGGACGTCGTTGAGGCGGCCCTGATGCCGCATCACACAGGTGAGGACCGTTTCAGCATTTACGGGCCGAACCTTCCAATTGGTTCGAAGCAAGCGCTGGCGCTGACGATGGCCCTGCACGAGCTCGCAACCAATGCTACAAAATACGGGGCGCTGTCCAACGACCGGGGCCGCATCGACATTGTCTGGACAGCCAATGAAGATTTGCCCGCTGCTGGGTTCACGTTCGCATGGCGGGAAAGCGGCGGGCCCGCAGTCGCCAAACCCACACGGCGCGGATTTGGCAGCCGGATGATCGAACAGGCTCTCGCAGGCTATTTTTACGGTGTTGCGGAACTCAATTACGATCCGACTGGTTTGGCCTTCAATCTGACAGCACCCCTGTCAGGTCTCACAGCGTGATTCCCAAAAAAATTCCGAGGACGAGTAAGCATGAACATTACAGCCCACGTGCCGCCGGCCGTCCTGGTTGTCGAGGACGAGCCCCTGATCCGCATGGAAGCTGTCGACATGATCGAAGACGCAGGATTTAAGGTCTACGACGCATCTAACGCTGATGCCGCGATTATTTTGATGGAGCTGCATGACGACATCGGCATCCTGTTCACCGATATCGACATGCCCGGCTCCATGGACGGTATGAAGCTCGCCGCCTACGTGCGTGATCGCTGGCCGCCGGTCGCGATCATTATCGCATCAGGCAAGGTGGACCTCAAAGATATGCATGTCCCAGAGGGATCAAAGTTTTTTCCGAAGCCCTATCCAACAGAACACATCGCTCAGATTTTGGGGGATATTGCCAAGCAGTTACAGCTTGCATGAAAAGTGGCTGGATATCTCTGATTTGTATATAAAATGAGTTTCGCTGACCCAACGCCGCGCGGCGCCGCCAATCTTTCCGCTGTAGTGGCATTTTTAAGTTTCCGACCGGCCTCTCAGTCAGGAGCAGATTTGACGCTGGCAACAGATCTGCATCAATGCCACATTAACCTTGTCTCAACTGTCATCGCTGCCTCAAAATATCAACGTCCTCAATGCGGACTTGCTTAAAGTCAAACGTTTTATATTGTTGCCGCTGTAATTTCCAAGATTGTGAAGCTCCACATGCTTGTTAGTGTCCGCGATAATAACGTCGATCAGGCGCTGCGCGTCCTCAAAAAGAAGCTGCAAGGCGAAGGCGTGTTCCGCGCGATGAAGCTGAAGCAACATTTTGAGAAACCGTCCGTTTGTAAGGCACGTGAGAAAGCGGAGTCCATCCGCCGGCAGCGTAAGCTGGCACGCAAGAAGGCGGAGCGCGAAGGCCTGTTGTAACCAGACGGCAATCGCTCAGAGGCAAATCGCAACGAGCGTTCTAGGTACGGCACCGAAACGGATAAATTCTAGGTAGCAGCGCCATTTGGGTCAGAATTACTGACATATCGCATAATGAGAATTATGTAATATACAATTCTCAAACCGTGGCACCGCCACATTCAGAATTATCAAAAGTCCGATCTTCGCGGAAATCGCTGCCGACTGCGCCATGGCCTCATGTGCTCTCATCGAGAATTCGAATGAATCTGAGGACTATCCGATCGTGCTCCATAAGTCTGCCTGCTGAATGGAACCATTTTGTAAATTTCAAAACGCGCTTTTGCCAGAATTTCGTTGAAAAATGCTTTTCGCCTTGTAGGTTACGGCACAGAGGGACTGCATGTTGTACCGCATAGAGATCGAGAACTTCTTTTCCGTCCGCGAGCGGCAGGTCATTGATCTCACCGTCGGCCGCAAGGTACCCGATGAACCTGGCCGCTTGGTTCCGATCCACGATGGATCCGATCTGAGGGCGCCATCGGTCGTGGCGATCTACGGGGCCAATGCCTCAGGCAAGTCGAACGTCCTACGGGCAGTGGCGTTCGCGGCCTGGTTCATACAGTCGAGCTTTCAACAGCAGGCCGGGAACGCCCTTCTCTACCAGAAATTCGAAACCAAGGAGATGATTGGAAAGATTACGCGTCTTTCGCTTACATTCGCCGGACTCGATGGGATGATGACGGGAGATTTGTCGAAAACATGTCCCTACGTCTACACCCTTGAGCTTTCATCACGAGACACCGAGGGAGACCGCGTCATTTTGGAAAGCCTGTACTACAGGCCGTCCGCGACTGCCCGCATGTCTCGTATATTCGAGCGGAATGAGGACGGGGAAGTTAAGGCTGCGAAGTGGGTAGCTACTTCCAAGGAGTTGTCGGTTTTAAAGTCGATCCTCCGTCCCGATGCCAGCGTCATCTCTACACTGGGACAGCTCAACAACGCGCTGGCCCTGAATTTTATCCGCTCTGCGAATGCGATCGATTCCAACATTCTTCTGACCCGCTTCGAACAATCGGACAGTGATCTGCTTAAGCAATACGCGCGAAATGACCTGCTGCTCTTGGACCTGAATAGGGACATCCGACGAATAGATCTGGGCGTCGACCAAGTTCATATCGTCGCCGAGAATGGCGGGCCGGTGGCGCGCTTCGTTCATGCCGGGTTAGACGGTGCCTTGCCGCTGCTCATCGAAAGTCACGGCACGCAGCAGTTCTTCAAGATCTACCCCCTCCTCCACCGGGCGCTGGCATTGGGCGGCATAGCATTGGTGGATGAGCTAGATGTCGCAATTCATCCCGCGATCCTGCCGGAAATCCTGCGCTGGTTTTTTGATCCTGACCGCAATCCCCACGGTGCCCAGCTTTGGATGAGTTGCCACGCTGTTTCCTTGCTTGATGACCTTCTCAAGGAGGAGGTGGTCATTTGTGAGAAGTCTCCGTCCGGTGCGACCGAAGTCTATCGCTTGGCCGATATCCAAGGCATTCGCCGTGACGACAACATCCTTCAGAAGTATTTGGGAGGCGTTTACGGCGGCGTGCCCAGCATCGGATGAGACAGCGGCGCGGCATCCCGCAGAGATCCCGGATATTTTTGGCCTGTGAAGGCGAAAGCGAGCAGTCATACGGCGTCCTGTTGCAGAAGCTTGCCGATGCGCAGGACAAGAGGTTTTTCATGGTCACCCAGAACCTCCGGGGTGGCGGAAACCCTTTTAGGCTGGCGAACCGGGCCATTGAGGGCTTCCGCAGGGAGCAGGCCAAGGCCGCCTGCGTCGCCAAGGTGATCATGTTGGATGCCGATCTGCGCGGCCAGATGCCCGACCATGCGAACCGCGCCGAAGATCTGCTGCGCCGGGAGGGTTTCATCGCCATCTGGCAGCGCCCAGATCACGAAGGCCTGCTGCTCCGCCATTTCGAGGGCCATGAGCGCGCTGATCCCCCGGCTGGTCGTGCGATGGAGGCGCTCCAAGCTGTCTGGGATGGCTATCGTAAGAACATGTCTTCTTCCGATCTCCAGAAGGTGCTCACACATAACCATGTGTTGCGCGCCGCGGGCGTCGAGGCCCCGCTTATGGCCTTGTTGATCGTGCTCGGCCTCGTGCGGGTACCGTGATCCGGGCACAAAATCCGGGTTAGGCCAAAGCGTTACGAAAATGAATATCAGACATGCCCTCATTTGGAGAAAACAGTATGTGCGATGCCCTAAGCCGATTTTGTGGCCTTCGTGCCCTGTGTCCTTGTCCGCAAACCGGGGTATGCTGATCACTTCGCAGATTTTCCCCGCAGAAGGTACATGAAAAGATATAGTAATTATACTTTTTTGCGTTATATTCTGTTTATGAAGTTCGAGTATGACCCCGACAAAAGCGCTGCGAACCGTGAGAAACACGGGATTGATTTTGATGAGGCTCAGGCCCTGTGGGACGATCCATATCTTATCGAGGCCCCTGCGAACGTCACCGACGAGCAGCGCTTTTTGGCAGTCGGCTTGATCGGGGCCAGGCATTGGACGGCGATTTATACATACCGGAGCAGCCGCGTGCGGATCATTTCAGTCCGGCGCGCCCGCAAGCAGGAGATCGACTACTATGAAATCGACTGAATTCGACGAACGTTTCGATGCGGGAGAAGATATGTCCGCCAGTGTCGATTGGTCAAAAGCCCGTAGGCTCAATGTTGAAGCGAAGCGCGTCAACGTGGATTTTCCAACCTGGGTTGTTACCGGGCTGGACCGACAGGCTCAAAAGCTTGGTATCACCCGTCAGGCGCTGATCAAGATGTGGATTGCCGAGCGGCTTCAGTAGCATTTCTATCTTCGCAGGATTGGTGGACTGTCGTTAGGGTCGCTGGTGAATGACCGTATTAAACCATAAAGGGGTCAGGCCGATCCGCAGGTTCTTTTTGTTTCTCTTCAGGTGTCTGCGGATCGTGGTGGTCTATCTGCTTGGTGTCTTGATTGCTGGTTTACTAATTATTGGTCCACTGTCTGGATTTAGCCTGCTCTTACAGGCCGTAATAGTTTTGGTCGTTCCGATTCTTTTGACATGGTGGAATGAACGGAGGATTGGGCGGCGTGTGGTTGGCAATGCTGGCACATCACCTCAGGTTGTTTCTTCGGCTGACAGACATGAACCCCTCGTAAAACCGCTGATGCGTGCTGGATCCGGTCTCACAACAAACGCGCCTGTACCCCCTGCCCTATCATCAAAGCCTCCAGCCCTTCCATTAGTAGAGCTGCCGGGAGCGTCACAAGCGCACCAGTGGCCAAAACCTGCGGCTCCGCCGATGCCCGTCAAAATCGCTCCGCCAGCCAAATCCCCAGCCGTTCCACGCCAGCGGGGCTGGATTGGTCCTGACGATAGCGCCGAAGTTGCGGGTAGGGGCATAGGTGGAATGCTTTATATCGGTGTGGCCCCACGGGTTTCTGGTCGCGGGTTTGAGGAATCGTGTAGAGCCTATATTGACCCCTCTCTGCCAGTTAGCCGCGCAGGCACCTACTCTGCCGCGCGGATGCCATACTGGCCCGGCTATGCTGATATCGGGCCATCCCACCGCGCGACCTATCTGGACTGGCTAGCGGGCGGGCGGCGAGACCCCAGTGTCGATGCTGGATACATGTTCCTCTATTTCTACGGATTGGAACGCCGTTTCGTCGCAGACGATCCGACCCCGGCGGAACGGCGCATTATTCTTGACGAGGTACTGCGTCTGAAAGCGCTTTTCGCAGACAACCATTCAGCACAACGGTATCTTGGCGACTTTGTGGCGGTCGCCATGGTCAAGTTAGATCCTGTGCCAGAGGATCCTCTTACCGTAGACCGCAATGGCTGGGACGTCCCCTTGCCTTTGGCGATTGGCCTGGGTGTACGTATCGCACGCGGTGAAGCCCTGTCCGCCGATTGGCTGCTTGCGTGGTTCCTGTGCCATCCTGAGAAAATTTTGCGGACTCCGGCGCGACGGGCATCTACGGCATTTGAAGCCATGTTCACACAGCTTTTCAAAGACCGCTTTCCCGACGGGCTGAAAGTGACAAAGCCTCGCAAGACGCTGTCAGCTACGTACCAGGCAGCCTCAGGTGAATTCACAGCAGACCTGACTCCAGAAGTGGACGGGAGCCGGGTACTTGACGTCTCGGGCCTCCGCAAACCGATTGAAATTGCGCAAGAAATTGCTGACGAAGCCATGAACTCGCTAGATGCCTACAGTCGATTATTGGGACGTGACGAGTCGGCGGCCGATACGCTGCGTGCCCATTTGATGTTGCCTGCCGCTATACGGTCGCAGTTTCCCTGCCCGGCGCGCGATGATCTGATGGAGTGGGCGCAAAGTATCATCGCAAATGGTAGCTTGGTTCCAGTGCTTGACGCAATCGAACGGGTCACTGGCGCGCGGCCAGATAAGCCGGGTAAACGCGACCTGTGCGACGTATCTGACATGCTGATCCGGATCGGAATTGGTATGGCCCCGGACCCCCGGTTTGCACTTCGTCTTCCCAAACCGAAAGAACCAGTGGTCCTTTTCGATCTGGGACAAGAAACAGACGAGCCTGAGACTGTTTCACCCCCATATGTCGCGGCGATGTTGCGGATTGCTCTGGGGGCTCATGTCGCGCAAGCGGACGGTCGGATTGCCGAGTCAGAGCGAACCGCCCTGATCGCACAGGTCGAATCTGAAGTTCTAGCGACCGACAACGAGCGCCGTCATCTGATGGCCAATCTGATGTGGTTCCTTTCCGTCCCGCTTGACTTGGCGATGCTACGTAAGCGTTTGAAAGAGGCATCGCCAGCAGAAGCCGATACCTTTCGCGCGGCTCTGGTGGCAGCTGCGCATTCGGACGGAGAGGTCTCGCCCGATGAGGTCGCAAGCCTAGAAAAGGCCTATCGCGCTCTCGGTATTGACGCGGGACTTGTCTATTCAGACTTGCACGCAGGCGAGGCGGCCGATCCAGTTGCGGTCCGCGCAGCGCGCCCCGGTGCTTCCGGAGAAGTGATCCCGACAGGGCCTGTGCGCTTTGGTCCGGCGCCCCTCAATCTTGACCGGGTTGCCGCGATCCGCACCGATACAGCGCGAGTGTCCGCAGTTCTGGGTTCGATTTTTCAAGACGACGCCAGCACGCTGTCAGTGGTCAATGCGGAAACGGAGGACTCGAGTCCGTCGGCAGTTTCGATCCTTGGTCTTGATCCGGCACACACGCGGATCGTGCGCCTGTTGCTGACACAAGATCATTTGGACGCGGAGACTTTCGACGGACTTTGTCGTGCCGAAGGGCTCATGTCGGCGGGTGTTTTGGAGACAATCAACGAATGGGCATTCGACACATATGACGAGGCGCTGATCGACGCTTATGACGGCTATGACATCGAACCACAGATCGCAGCCACCCTGCGCACGCAAATGGAGAAAAGCCCATGTCCCAACTGAAACCTCGCGAGCGCGATGCCATCGTTCAGGCCTTGCGGGCGGGTGTCGTTCCCAAACAGGGTTTGCGGCACATCCAGGTTGGTCGGGCCAGAGAGATCGAAGAAATGGTTCGCGATGTAGAACGGATCGCAGACGGGGGTGCGGCGATCCGCTTCGTAATTGGGGAATATGGGTCCGGAAAGACATTTTTCATGAACCTTGTCCGGCTGATCGCGCTGGAAAAGGGGCTTGTCGTGATGTTTGCCGATCTTGCGCCCGACCGCCGCCTTCATGCAACAGGCGGTCAGGCCCGAGGCCTTTACGCTGAAATGGCTCGAAATCTGTCAACACGGACAAAACCCGATGGGGGCGCGATGGCCAGTGTGGTTGAACGGTTTGTCGGCCAGGCCGCGCAGGACGCCGAGGCACGGGGCGTGCAGACCGGCAACGTCATTCGAGAGCGCTTGGCCCACTTCGAAGAGTTGACGGGCGGATTTGAATTTTCAGAAGTTGTCCGGCGCTATTGGGAAGGGCACGAGACCGATGATGAGGAACTAAAATCTTCGGCACTGCGCTGGCTGCGAGGTGAATTTGCCACCCGGACTGATGCGCGCAAGGCACTCGGCGTCCGCGGAACCGTCGATGACGCGAATGTTTACGACCACCTAAAGCTGATGGCCGAGTTTGTTCGTGCCGCAGGATACAAGGGCTTGCTTGTCGGTCTGGACGAGATGGTTAACCTGTTCAAACTGACGTCATCGCAAGCACGCAATGCCAACTACGAACAGATCCTGCGCATCCTCAACGATGTCCTTCAGGGGTCCGCAGCGCACTTGGGCTTTTTACTCGGCGGCACGCCAGAATTCCTGATGCATACGCGGCGTGGGCTTTACAGCTACGAGGCTTTGCAATCGCGACTTGCTGAAAATACTTTCGCACAAGGCGGCCTTGTAGACCTTTCAGGTCCGGTACTGAGATTGGTCAGTCTGACCCCCGAAGACCTTTTCGTGCTGCTGACCAATGTCCGCCTTGTCATGCAGCCAGACAACCCTGTCCCAGATGAGGCGCTGACAGCTTTCATGGTCCACTGTCAGGACCGGATCGGTGAGGCGTATTTTCGGACGCCGCGCAACACCGTCACGGCCTTCGTTAACCTGCTGGCTGTGCTTCAACAGAACCCCGGCACAGACTGGCACGATCTGATTGCAAGAATTGAGGTCGCCCCCGAAACCGGTGACGATATGAGCGATATCGACGCTGCAACCGGTGCGTCATCGGCTCCTGCTGCCGACGATGATTTGGCTAGCTTCAAACTGTGACTGCGTTTGACCGGCTTGCTCGTCCGGTTCAGAAATGGATCAGGGGTCAGGGTTGGCGCGAATTACGTGACATCCAGGTCCGCGCCGCGGATGCCATTCTGGGGCGTGACGCCGACGTCATCATCGCAGCTGCGACGGCCGGTGGTAAAACTGAGGCGGCGTTTCTGCCTTTGCTATCCGACGTGTTCGACCGGCCTTCTGATGTCGGCGGGTTCGACCTCTTATATATTGGACCGCTCAAGGCTCTGATTACCGATCAGGCGGCACGGCTTACCATGATCTGTGATGAGGCCGAACTGCCAGTGACGCCATGGCATGGCGATATTGCCCAATCGTCGAAAGCTCGCGCGATCAAGGCTCCGCGCGGTGTGCTACTGATCACGCCAGAATCTTTGGAGGCGCTATTTGTGCGACGTGGTGCCGAAATCCCGCGCCTATTCGCCGCCACCCGTGCCGTAGTGCTGGATGAAATGCACACGATGCTCGATAGTGAACGGGGCGTTCAGACGCGTTCCTTGCTGACTCGACTGGACCTCGCACGCGGCAGGCGACTACGCCGGATCGGTCTGTCTGCGACCTTGGGTGATTTGAACCTTGCGCGGGCTTATCTTCAGCCTGACAACCCGAACTCTGTACATTTGATCGAGGCCGATGGCGGCGAGTCGGAGCTGCGCCTGCAGTTGAAAGGCTACACGACCGGCGCAGAAGGTGATAGCTCTGCGCAGGCCCAAGTCGCTCAAGAGCTGTTCACCCGTCTGCGCGGCAGCGACAACCTTGTCTTCGCTGGAGCACGTGGACAGGTCGAATTTTATGCTGATGCCTTGCGACACCTGTGCGAACGTCAGGCCCTCCCGCAGGAATTCTATCCTCACCATGCAAGCCTGTCGCGCGAACACCGCAGCTTTGTCGAAATACGTTTGAAGAATGGCCAGTTGCCGACCACCGCCGTCTGCACGTCGACTTTGGAATTAGGCATCGACATTGGCGATATCGCCTGCGTCGCTCAGATCGGCGCACCCTTCACGGTGTCGGCGCTACGCCAGCGGCTCGGCCGATCGGGGCGGCGGGCGGGAGTCCCGGCTATTCTGCGGCAATACGCGATCGAAGCGAAGATCGAAGGAACGTCGGATCTCAGCGATCGCCTGCGGCTAAGACTCGTGCGAGCCATCGCCATGATTGAACTGCTGCTTGAAAACTGGTGTGAGCCTCCAAGGACGAGTGCCCTGCATTTGTCTACGTTGGTGCATCAGATTCTGTCGATCATTGCCGAACGTGGTGGTGCCACGGCGGCTCGCCTGTTCCGTGTTCTGTGTCGCGAAGGTCCATTCCGCGTTGTTGACCCGCAGACTTTCGGCGCTGTGCTGCGGGCCTTGGGCAATCCTGATACAGGTCTGATAGAACAAGCTGCCGACGAGCTGCTGCTGCTTGGTCCTGCAGGTGAACGGATCGTGGAGCATTATTCTTTTTACGCTGTTTTCCCGACACCCGAAGAATACCGCCTGCTCGCGGGCGGGCGAGAGATTGGTACGTTACCAGTCGACAACGTTCTGGCACCGGGGATGCTTCTTATCTTTTCAGGCCGACGTTGGCGGATCGTCGAGGTCGACGACCGTGACAAGGTGATCTCATTGGCCCCTGCCCCTGGCGGGACGGTTCCAATCTTTGGAGGTGATCCGGGCGATATCCATGATGTCGTCATTGCGCGGATGTTCACGGTGCTGACGGGTGACACGGTGCCTGTCTACCTGGACACTGCAGCGGTCCAGCTTCTGGAGGAAGGGCGCCGTGAATATAAACGGTTGGGGTTTTACCGGACCAAGATTGTCGACCAAGCGCTTGGCGCTTGGATTGTAGCAACGCAAACGGGCACGGCTGTGACTACTACTTTAGCCCTAGCATTGCAGTCGCAGGGTTTCAAAGTTCAAGCGTATGACGGCTTTTTAGAGTTGTCCCATGACGAGGCGGATCTACGCTCCGTTTTGCAAAAGCTAGCTGACGGGGAGATGGACAAAATCATTCCACGCGACGCGATCTTGTCATTCGAGAAATTTCATCCCCATCTCACCCGCGATCTGCTGATCCAAGACGCTTTGTCTAGCCGACTCAAGGCTGACATGCTTACTCGCCTCTGTCACGATTTGCTAACGAAATAAGGAAGATTTGAGCGCGCGAGGCTATGACATCGCACAAAGCTGGAGGGACTTGTGTTTCAGGTCACTAAAGATCCGGGCGTATCCAATGAGCGACAGGACCATCCTCTGGGCTTCAGCGACTTCGTCATGTGCCCCCGACAGAATAATCTGTCCGGAAACCCGTCCGAAAATTATGTTGTCCAACTACCCGTCACAAAGGCGGTCTGGGACCAACATCGCGTTTGTCCATCAAACGCACGTTTGAAGTGTTGGCTGACTACAGCTTGGTCAATAAATGAAAATCATATTGCTTTAATAAATTGTTAATTTCATTCGACATTTTTCAGGAAATTCACACCAATGAACGGCGGCTGAAAATTATACCGGTTTGTCTCCATCGCGTTGCTTTGGACTCAATCCGTTGCATAATCCCGTATTCGATCCCCAACATGACCACGATAAAGGACAAGGCGTAGGCCATGATGTATGGTACTTCAAAAAGCTGAAAATACAGGTGGACTTGAAAACCGATACCGTCCGGTCGTCCCAGAAACTCGACGACAAGAACTAGTTTCCAGATGATTGCAAGGCCGTTGCGCGCTGCTGCCGATAGATAAGGCGCTAGCTGGGGGATCACGACATGGCGAAGACGGGCGATCCTCGACAGGCTAAAGATTTGGGTCATATCCTTTAATGAGCGATCCAGCGCCCGCGCCCCTTCTCGCACGGTCACGATCACCGTTGCCGTTTTGTTGAAGCTGACGGCCACAATCGCCGCCGTTTCGTTCAACCCGATCCAAAGATAGCACATCACGATCACCACCAGCGCAGGTATGTTCAGCGCCACGACAACCCATGGGTCTAGCCATCTGTTTAGGCGCGGCATCGTGCCTAGCATGATCCCAAGCACGACTCCGATTGACATTGAGATGACGAACGCCAGCGTGACACGCACCAGAGTTGGGATCAGATGGTGCAGCAGTTTGCCGCTCGCCGCCTCGGTCCACATAATCGCCGCGACGCGGTGCGGTGCCGGAAATGTGCGTGGCGTATCGATCCACCAGGCGGCAACGGCCCACAGTACAATCAGCGCAAGCAGAGACGCTGCCGTGATTGAGGTTGATGTTATCCTTTGGTGCAAATGCGTCACTCCCCACTGTATGGTGCGGGTTGCCTTGACCAGCGTCAACATTCCGCCTCCGTCCCGCGACTTTGGTCCTATGTTCGTTCCACTTTCCTGTTCTTAGTGTCGGCACATGGGTGGAGCCGTGCGTATTCTTTTGCTGTGTCTGACCGTCTGCTTGGCGACCTTTGCCGGGCCGCAGACCGCTCATGCGCAACTGACCAAGGCCGATCTTGAACCTTTCGTCATGCCGCCCTTTTCCATCGGAGAGCCGATAAACGAGAAGGGTGTTTGGGAGCTGCTCAATTCTGGTGGTGCACTCGCCGGTTATGTCTTTGAAACGGAAGAAATGGCACCACTGCCCGGCTTTTCCGGCGCGCCTATCAATATTTTTGTTATGCTGGACCTGAACGGCACCTTCATGGACGTACGCCTGATTTCCCATAACGAGCCAATCTTCGTTTCGGGGCTGGGCGAAGCGCCCCTTCGTAAATTCTTTGAGCAATACCGTGGTCTGTCGATCAATCAGAGCCTTGTCGTCGGCAATCCTTATGGCGGCGCAGGTGAAGGATCGGCGCTGATCTATCTGGACGGTGTGACCAAGGCGACGGCTTCTATCCGTATCGCACACGAAAGCATCCTTGCCGCGACTCGCGCTGTGGCCCGAGAAAAGATGCAGGGCGTGGCGTCGGCGCCGCCTGCATATCCAAATCCGGAGTACACCGAAGACCTCGATTGGAACGCGTTGGTCGCAGACGGCTTAGTGACCCGCAAAACTGTCCTGAACAAAGAGGTCAACGCCGCCTTCGCGGGCACCGTCTTCGTGAACGACGACCCTGTGGCACAGGCCGATCCAGATGGCGTCTATCTGGATCTCTACGTCGTCGATATTGGCGCGCAATCTATCGCCGCAGCCGCCCTCAGTCCGCAAACTTTGCGAGAATTGCAAGCATTCCAGCGTATTTCCAAAACGGATGAACCAATCCTGTTGATCGATGCGGGCCGCCACGGCCTTGTGAGTCCTGACTTCGTCCGTAACACATCTCCGGATTGGCTTTCGGCAGAACAGGACAAACTCCCCATCGCATTGCGCGACGCGGACCTCTTCGTGACTCTGTCACCGCAGGCGCCGCAGGGCACTGCGATCATCTTGCGCACCGACCGCCGTCTTGGCTTCGATCCGACGCGTGAATGGACACTGAACGTACAAGCAATTCGTGAACACGGTCAATTCATGCCGCAAATCGGTCAGACCACTCTTACCGCGACCCATGCCACACCGGACCGGTTCTATCTACGCCCGGTCGAGGAGGTCGCCGAGAGCCCCTTTGCGGGCGCCGTGCGCAATCGCCAATCCGACTTGATCGTACTGGGCGTATTCCTTATGGGCCTGCTTGTGGTTCTGGGACCCGGGCAAAAACGCTTTGCTGCACTGACGGGCTTTACACCGGTGCGCCTGGCAATTCTTGCTTTCGTGCTGGGCTTCGTCGGTTGGTGGGGGCAAGGGCAACTTAGCATCGTCACGGTGCTGGGCGTAATCCGCACCACGGTCTTTGGCGGGTCTTTCAACTTTCTGCTTTATGATCCGTTCGGAACGCTGATCTGGGTCGTCGCCATAGCAGGATTTGTGCTGTGGGGGCGCGGGTTGTTCTGCGGCTGGCTTTGCCCCTTTGGTGCGTTGCAGGAATTTGCCCACCATCTAGGTCGCCTGTTGCGCCTGCCGCAATGGGAGGTCAACCGGACATGGGACCAGCGCCTGAAGTGGATCAAATACGTCCTGCTCGCGGGCCTTGTCGCCACGATTTTCATAGCCCCCGACAGCACTGACAAGGTCGCGGAAATCGAACCTTTCAAGACCGCCATCACCGTCTTCTTTGTCCGGGACTGGTATTACGTCATCTACGCCGCCTTCTGGCTTATCCTTGGTATGGTGACGTTCAAAGGCTTTTGCCGCTACGTCTGCCCCTTGGGGGCCGTCATGGCGATTGGTGGTATGATCCGCACGCGGTCATGGATTCCCCGCCGTGCGGATTGCGGATCACCCTGCCAGTTGTGCCGCGTCAAATGCAAATACGGTGCGATTAAGAAAACCGGAGAGATCCAGTATGATGAATGCTTTCAATGCCTGGATTGCGTGACGATTCACGACGACCCGAAACAATGCGTCCCGCTGATCCTAGCGGCCCGCGACCGCAGGAAAGCTGCATGAAGCGCCGCCGCTTCCTCACCCTGATCGCTGGCACACTCGTCTGTCCGTGCGGGTCAAAGGCATCCGTGTGGCAAGGCACGGCACTTGGGGCCGATGTATCAGTCACCCTGACCGGGCCAGGGTCTGACGCCGCCCTGTCACAGGTCCGAGCCACCCTGATGCGGATGGAGAAGCTCTTCAGCCTCTACCGCGCCTCTCAACTGACCCTGCTGAACGCCACAGGTATACTGCCCGCCCTCCCGCCAGAGATGCTTGACCTTTGCCGGATAGCGGGACAGGTTCATGCCCTGACCTCTGGCTGTTTCGACCCCACGGTGCAATCTTTGTGGACGGCGCTTGCCACGGGCGGTGACATCGCCGCCGCACGGCGTTTGATCGACTGGACGGCTGTGACGCTGGATGCAAGCGGCATTACCCTCGCCTCCGGTCAGACGCTGACCTTCAACGGAATCGCTCAAGGCTTTGCAACGGATGTCGTCACCGCCGAATTGGCCGCCCTAGGCTTTACCAGAGCTCTGATCAACATTGGCGAATACCGCGCATTAGGTGGCCCTTGGCATGTCGCAATCGCCGATCCGGCGTTCGGTGTGCTGGCGCAAACCACCCTGACCGGACAAGCGATCGCGACATCCAGCCCCGCCGCGCTGATGGTCGGCGGTCAGCCGCATATCCTGTCCCGCGACGGTGCCGCGCCGCACTGGTCCACAGTCAGCATCACCGCCCCTACCGCCGCTATGGCAGACGCGCTGTCCACAGGGTTCTGCCTGATGGATCGCATGGCGATCCGCGCGACCCTGTCCCGCCTGCCTGGCGTGACGGCGCGCCTGATTGACACCGCAGGTAACCTCACCACCGCATAGAAAAACCCCCGCCGCATCCGTGCGACGGGGGGTCATATACCTCTCGAATGGTGCTTATATCGCCGCCTTCACCGCGCGTTTGGCCATAACGTTGCAGAGGTGCGCGCGGTAGGGTTTGTCACCGTGCAGGTCGGCGATCATGGTGTCGGGGTCCATCGCGATGCCGTCCAGGGATGCGGGGTCGAAGCGGGCGGTCAGCGCCTCTTCGGCCTGCGTCCAGCGGAACACGCCGCCTTCGGACGCGCCGGTGATCGCCACGCGCACGCCGTCGCCAAACCGCGCCACGAAGACCGCCACCAGCGGGAACCGCGACGCGGGCTGGATGAACTTTTCGTAGGCCGCAGCCACGGGCACCGGGAACTTCACCTGCGTCACGATCTCGCCCTCCTCCAGGGCGGTCGCGAACATGCCCTGGAAATAATCGTCCGCCGCGATCTCGCGCGTGTTGGTCACGATCACCGCACCGGACCCCAGCGCCGCCGCCGGATAGCAGGCCGAGGGGTCGTTGTTCGCCAGGCTCCCGCCGATCGTGCCCCGGTTGCGCACCGCCGGATCGCCGATCCGCGCCGCGAGATGCGCCAGCGCCGGATAGCCCGCCGCCGCCTCCCGCGCCACCTGCGCATGGGTCGTGGCCCCGCCGATGCAGATGCGGCCCGCGTCGTCGGTGCAGACCCCCTTCAGCTCCGGAATGCTGTGCAGGCTGACCAGCCGCCCCGGGTCCGCCAGCCGCGCCTTCAGCGTCGGGATCAGCGTCTGCCCGCCCGACAGCGCCTGCCCGCCGCCCGCAATCGCCGCCACCGCATCAGCCAGCGTCGTGGGCCGTTCGATCTCGAATGCATACATGATGTTTTATCCTTGTCCTGTGACCAGCCCCGCAGTCCCCTGCTTCTTCTGGTCAAAAATACTTCGGGGGTCCGGGGGCTGGCCCCCGGAACACCCCCTCACCCTATTGCATCGCCGCCCAGACGCGGCTCGGCGTCAGCGGCATGTTGATATGCGCGACCTTTTTGCCGCCCCCCGAGTTGATTGCGTCCAGCACCGCATTGACCAGGCTCGGCGGGCTGCCGATCGCCCCCGCCTCGCCGCAGCCCTTCACGCCCAGCGGGTTGTGGGTGCAGGGCGTCTGGCAGGAATGGTCCACCGTGTAGAACGGCACATCCTCCGCCCGCGGCATCGCGTAGTCCATGTAGGACGCGCTCAAGAGCTGCCCGTCGCTGTCATAGACACAGCCTTCCAGCATCGCCTGACCGATGCCTTGTGCGATCCCGCCGTGCACCTGCCCCGACACGATCATCGGGTTGATGATGTTGCCGAAGTCATCCGCCGCCGAGAAGCGCTCGATCTTCACATGCCCCGTCTCCGGATCCAGCTCCACCTCGCAGGCATAGGCGCCAGAGGGATAGGTGAAGTTGGCCGGGTCGTAGAACGCCGTCTCCTCCAGCCCCGGCTCGATATCCGTCAGCGGATAGTTGTGCGGCACATAGGCCGCCAGCGTCACGTCGCCCCAGGCCACGGACTTGTCCGTGCCCGCCACGCTGAACCGCCCGTCCTTCAGCTCGATGTCGCCCTCAGAGGCTTCCATCAGGTGGGCCGCGATCTTCTTGGCCTTGTTGATCACCTTCTCGGCGGCCCGCACCATCGCGGACCCGCAGACGGCCAGCGACCGCGAGCCATAGGTGCCCATCCCGAAGGGGATCTTGGAGGTATCGCCGTGCACGATGTCGATCTGGTCCTCGGGGATGCCGATCATCTCGGAAATCACCTGCGGGAAGGACGTCTCGTGCCCCTGCCCGTGGCTGTGCGCGCCGACCATGACGCTGATGCTCCCCGTCGCATTCACCCGCACCGTGGCCGCGTCATAAAGACCCGCCCGCGCGCCAAGCTGTCCCACCAGGTTGCTGGGGGCGATGCCGCAGGCCTCGATGTAGCAGTTCACGCCCAGACCGCGCAGCTTGCCCGTCGCCTCGCTCGCCTTGCGCCGCGCGTCGAAGCCCGCAAAGTCCGCGATGTCGATCAGCTTGTCCATCGTCGCATGGTAATCGCCGGTGTCGTATTCCACCGCCACGGGCGTCGCATAGGGGAACGTGGTGATGAAGTTCTGCCGCCGCAGCGCGATCGGATCGACGCCCAGCTCGCGCGCCGCCATGTCGATCACCCGCTCCAGCTGGAACGTGGCCTCGGGACGGCCCGCACCGCGATAGGCATCGACGGGGACGGTATTGGTGAACACCGCCTTCACGTTCACGTAGATATGCGGCGTCTTGTAATTGCCCGCCATCAGCGTGCCGTGCAGCCAGGTCGGCGTGCAGGACGCGAAGGTCGACAGATACGCCCCCATGTTGGCATAGGTCTCGGTCCGGACCGCGACAAAGTTGTTGTCCTTGTCCAGCGCCAGCTCGATCTTGGTCACATGGTCGCGCCCGTGCGCGTCGGACATGAAGGCCTCGGACCGCGTGCTGGTCCACTTGACCGGCCGGTTCAGCGCCTTGGCCGCAAAGGTGCAGAAGGCTTCCTCCGCGTAGTGAAAGATCTTGGTCCCAAACCCGCCGCCCACGTCGGGGGCCACGACCCGCAGCTTGTGTTCCGGAATGCCCAGCACGAAGGCCCCCATCAAGAGCCGGATCACATGCGGGTTCTGGCTCGTGGTGTGCAGCGTGTGCATGTCGTCGGCGCGGTTGTACTCGCCCACGGCCACACGCGGCTCCATCGGGTTGGCGACGAGGCGGTTGTTCACCAGCTCCAGCGTGGTGACATGCGCAGCCCCCTTGATCGCGTCGTCCACCGCCTGCCGGTTGTCTTCCACGAAACCCCAGTCATAGCACAGGTTGCCGGTCAGATCGTCGTGCACCTTCGGCGCATCCGCCTTCACCGCCTCCTTCATGTCGATGACCGCCGGCAGCGTGTCGTAGTCCAGCACGATCGCCTCCGCCGCGTCGCGGGCCTGGGCCAGCGTGTCGGCCACCACCGCACAGATGGGCTCGCCCACGTGCCGGATCTTGCCCTGCGCCAGCACCGGGTGCCGCGGCTCCTGCATCGGCGCCCCATGCCGGTCAGTGATCAGCCAGCCGCAGGGCAGACCGCCCACCGCCTCGAAGTCGGCACCCGTAAAGATCCGGTGCACCCCCGGCATCGCCGCGGCCGCAGCCGTGTCCACACCGTTCAACTTGGCATGCGCCACATCCGCGCGCAGGAAATGCACGTGCAGCTGGCCATAGATGTTGATGTCGTCCGTATAATTGCCGGTTCCGGTCAGGAACCGCACATCCTCGCGCCGCTTGCTGCTGGCACCGATTCCGCTGTCCTTGGGCATGATCTGGTCCTCTCCCTGCAGGTCGGACGCATGCGCCCCTCCCCCTGCTTCTTCTGGTTTGAAATACTTCGGGGGGAGGCGAAGCCGGGGATCGTCATTGTTCGCCATTGGTTCAAGAACAATGGACGATGCCCCCCGGCCACCCTCACCCCCGCAAACTCACTCCGCCGCCAGCGCCGGCATCTCCTGCCCCGACGCCGCCATGATCGCCTTCACGATGTTATGGTAGCCCGTGCAGCGGCAGATGTTGCCCTCCAGGTGGTGCCGCACCTCCGCCTCGCTGGGCCTGGGGTTCTCCTTCAGCAAACTCGCCGCCGCCATCACCATCCCCGGCGTGCAGAACCCGCACTGCAGCCCGTGGTGATCCTGGAACGCCTGCTGGATCGCAGACAGCGTCCCGTCAGCCGCAGCCACCCCCTCGATCGTGGCCACCTCCGCACCGTCCGCCTCCACCGCGAACATGCTGCAGGCCTTCACCTGCAACCCGTCCACATGCACCGTGCACGCCCCGCACTGCGACGTGTCGCACCCCACATGCGTCCCCGTCAGATGCAGATCCTGACGCAGAAAATCCACCAGCAATGTCCGGCCCTCAACATCACCAGCAACCGAACGACCGTTCACAACCATCGAAATCTTCATGGTTTTTCCTTCAATTAATTTCCTTAGTTCTTCGATCCGATCAGGCGTTTGACCCAGCCCTTCTTTTCCGCGATAGTGTCTTTATTCTTTTCCGCCACCGACGTGTCGTCGTGGTTGGCATTTTCGGCGTCGCCGCCCTCGACGGCTTTTTTAAAGTCGTCAAAGAACTGGTCCGCCATCTTGCGCGCGAAGCCGTCGATGATCCGGCTGCCAAGCTGCGCCATTTTGCCGCCGACCTTGGCATTCACGTCATAGCTCAGCTTCGTGCCGGTCCCGTCCGGTGTCAGCACCACGTCCGCTCCGCCCGAGGCAAAACCAGCAGGGCCTCCCTTGCCCTGACCGGTGATCGTCAGGCTGTGCGGTGGTTTCATGTCGTTCAACGTCACCTCGCCTTTAAAGGTCGCCTTCACCGGACCGACCTTCTGCACCACCGTGGCGGTAAAGCCGTCGTCTGGATTGCCGTCCATGTCGGTGCAGCCGGGTACGCATCGACGTAGCACGTCAGCATCTAGCAGCGCTGTCCAGACCGCCTCCGGCGGCGCAGAAATGTCGCGAGTATCTTTGAGTTCCATGTCCGGTAATCCTGTTATTTTAGCGCTGTGGCGCATCGTAGCTGAGGCCATGACTTGCAAAGATTTCAGCAATGCGCCCGTCGTCGAGTGCAGCGCGGATTGCATCGTCAACGGCGTAGCCGAGGTAGCGATAGCGTGTGTGAACGGCCAGTCCGACAGTCCAGGTGCCTACCGCAAGGCCCGGCAATGGCGGCTGGTGGACGTCGCCATCTGCGGTCAGGCCCGCCTGAAGCTGTGCCCGGGGGCCCATCACTGCCATCACGTCGCCGGCGGCCATTGCGAGCATTGCAGCGGCAACAGTCGGGTAATGCTTCATCTTAGGGATCAACATTCCATTGCCGATACCCGCAAGATAGAAGTCCGCTATGGTGTCATTTTCCACGCCGACAGTGTCGTAACGGAAATATGCAGGGACTGGAGGGGAATCTGGATAATCCGTTTTATTATAAGCAATTGCGATGGTTTCTTTTGCATATTGGCCATTGAATACGACCTGATCGACGCGGCATGCAAAGTTTACGTCATAGGGAACGTGCAGCATGACGTTGTCCACAGATCCGCCCGTCGGTGGGCCCTGCCAGATCCAATTTCGCAAGTCGGCCTCGACCGTTTCGCCGGCCGGCACGAGGTCGAAGCGGGCTTCGACCCCCAAAGATTCAGCGATTAGGCGACCAATCTCTATGTCGACACCGGTAGGCTGATTATTTTCGGCGTAAGACCATGGCGGAAAATTTTCATAGGCTGCAAAGGTAATGAACCCCTGCGCCTGAATGGTGTCCAGATCCTGGCCGACGATGTCACGGCTGGCGTTTTGAGGTTTTGGTTCAGGCACGTAGCCTTCGCAGGCGGCGAAGGCAGGCGCGGTCCAGCCGAGTGCCAGACAGGTCAAACCTGCAAGGGCAAGGGAAGGCCGCGCAAGCATCAGTTATGGACCGAAAGACCGACGGTCAGCGTCTCTGCTGCCTTGCCGTAGGACGCTGGTGTGCCGTCCAGCTGTGACGCTGCGTGGAAGGCCACGCTGTCAGCTACCGGCGCGCCCGACAGGGTTGGGATGCGGGTTGCGATGTCGTCCAGCTTCGTTTTCATAGCTTCGTCGTCCGGGGTGCCTTCACCCTTAGCCCATTGATCCAGCTCGTCGCGCAGATCCTTAAGGGCGGCGCTTTCGGTCAGCACGGCCTGATCGTCGGGCCGCGTTTCAATATAGGTGCGGATCGCCCAAGCGGTCTTCTGGCTCAGAACATCGGCAAAGGCCGGCATCTTGGTAATTCCGCCTTGCGTCATGCCTTGCTGGAAACGTTCAGTAAACCATTCATCGTCGTAATCGGCCGCCTGAAGCATGCGTAGATCGGGAGCCAGACCACCGGAAATCGCGCCGAGTCCGTGGCAGCGTGCGCAGTTTTGTGTAAAGGCGCTCTCGCCAACCTCAATCGCACGCACCCATACATCGTGGCCCGCATCGCGGTACGGGTTTTCGGTCAGCCATTCGTCGCCCACATCGGGCAGGCCGGCGTTGTCGACCTCTGTAATCCCGAGTGGCAGGCCAGCGGCAAAAGCGGTGCCAGTAAACAGGGCGATTGCAGCGGCAAATGCCGCCCCTCGCGGGAATGCGGATGTCATTTTTGTCTCCTCCCAGATGCGTCGGCACAAGTCATAAACCGCATCGCGTCCTGTTCGGTATTGGACCTTTGTGCCATGCCCTCAGGGAGGGCGACCTTGGTCGTATGCCACATGCGCAGGAGCGGGTGTTAACGTCGCAGCCAAGAGGAGTCCGTGATGTGGAAATGGTGTCTTGCGGGAGTGATCGCAGGTTGGACTGGAACGGCTGCCGCACAAGTCGACGTCGGTATAACCTATTTGCGGTTGGATGACCGAAAACCGCCCACGTTGTCCGATATTGACCCCGACCCAGCCGACTTTGGCATCGCAGGCGCCCGGCTGGGGCTGGCGGATAATGCCACGACGGGACAATTCCTGAATCATTCATACTCTCTGCCCGAGATCACAGAGACGACCGTAGAGGCACTGTTGGCGGCCAGTGCTGATGTCACCGGCCTGATTGTGGTGCAGGCACCGGCCCCGGTTGTGCTGGCTGTGGCCGACGCCCATCCGGAGGCATTGGTCTTCAACGTGGCCGCCGCGGATGACAGGTTGCGCGGCGACGATTGCCGCCCAAATCTGTTTCACAGTGTCCCGAGTTTTGCCATGCGCGCAGACGCGCTGGCACAGTTTCTGGTAACCAAGCGGTGGACCGATGTGGCGCTCGTGACAGGTCCGACCCCTGTGGACGTGGCTTTTGCCGATGCGCTGCGACATAGCGCGGAAAAATTCGGGCTGCGCCTTCGTGGCGATGCGCCTTGGGGCTTTACCGGTGACATCCGGCGCACGACGGGCGACGAAGTGCCAACTTTCACGCAAAAACTGGGCGACTTCGATATGTTGCTGGTCGCGGATGAAATCCATGATTTTGGACGCTATCTCAATTACAACACCTGGAACCCGCGTCCCGTCGGCGGTTCAGAGGGACTGACGCCTGTCGCATGGTCGGCCGTCGTCGAGCAATGGGGGGCGGAGCAGTTGCAGTCCCGGTTTCGCGACTTGGCCGGCCGTGGCATGCGCGCCACGGATTACAGCGCCTGGGCCGCGATCCGCGCCATCGGGGAAGCGGTGACACGCACAGGCACCGCCGACGTGGCGTCACTGCGTACCTACATGCTGTCCTCTGACTTTACGCTAGCGGGATTCAAGGGGCGGCCCCTGTCGTTCCGCGCTTGGAACGGGCAACTGCGCCAGCCAATTCCGCTGGTGGATGCCCGGGCCATCGTCGCTGTAGCTCCGCTGGAGGGTTTTTTGCATCCGGTGACGGAACTTGACACGCTGGGCGGTGACCGGCCCGAATCCACCTGCACAGCTTTCGGAGAGTGAAATTGAAAATCCTTGCCCTATTGGCCCTGATCGCAAGCCCAGCCGTTGCCGACGAGATCTGGGTGACCAACGAACGTGACGACACAATCAGCGTGATCGACGCCAGTACGCTGCTGGTTACGCGTACGATTCCAGTCGGCGAACGTCCGCGCGGCATAACTTTTGCGCATGATTTCTCGGTTGTCTACGTCTGCGCATCTGCCAGCAACACGGTTCAGGTCATCGACCCGGTTAGCGGAGAAATCCTGCACGATCTGCCTTCGGGCGAGGACCCGGAGCAGTTCGTACTGCACCCGGACGGTAAACACCTGTACATCGCCAACGAAGACGACGCGATCACAACCGTGGTGGATGTGGAAACCCGCACTGTCGTGGCACAGATCAGCGTCGGGATAGAACCTGAAGGCATGGCTGTGTCACCGGACGGTAAGAGCGTTATCACCACGTCAGAGACGACGAACATGGCTCACTGGATAGATACGGAAACCAAGACGATTTACGCCAATACCCTTGTCGACAGCCGACCGCGCGACGCGAGCTTCGTTAAGAATGGCACTGAGCTTTGGGTCAGTGCCGAGATCGGCGGTACCGTCACGGTCTTTGCCAGCTCCGACCAGACGGAGTTGGCCAAGATACGCTTTGAAATCCCAGGTGTGCTGCCGGAATTGATCCAGCCCGTCGGCTTTGTATTGACGCAAGATGAAAAAACCGCCTTCGTAGCGCTTGGTCCTGCCAACCACGTCGCAGTCATCAATGCTGAAACCTACGCCGTCGAACGCTACATCCTTACCGGTCGGCGCGTCTGGCACATGGCCTTCAACGCGGACGAGACGAAGCTGTTCACTACCAACGGCGTCAGCAGTGACGTGACTGTCATCGACGTAGGGAACGAAACAGCTGAGACGACGATTGCGGTTGGACGTTTCCCGTGGGGTGCGGCCTTGCGGGTGATGGATTGAGCGGACTTCAGGTCAACCATGTCGGATTTTCTTATGGTGCAAAACGCGCGCTGGATGATGTCACGTTCGCGGTCACGCCGGGCACTTTCTGCGCTCTTCTGGGGCCGAATGGGGCGGGCAAATCCACATTGTTTGGATTACTGACGCGACTGTTCACCACGCCCGATGGGACAATCAAGGTCGCAGGGCATGATTTGGCTACTGATGTGCGCCGCGCCATGGCGCAAATCGGGGTGGTGTTTCAGCAAAGTACGCTTGATCTGGATCTGAGCGTGCGACGTAATCTGCTTTATTTTGCGGCGCTGCATGGGCTGGCGGGGCCCAAAGCGACCTCCCGCGTTGACGAGGTGCTTGATGTGATGCGCATGAAGGAACGTGCGCATGAGCGCGCGCGGGACCTGAATGGCGGCCACCGCCGGCGCTGCGAAATAGCGCGCGCGCTTATGCATGAGCCCGCAGTGCTGCTACTGGACGAACCCACAGTCGGTCTTGACGCCGCTTCGCGCGCAGGGATCGTGGATCATGTCCATGACCTTTGCACGCAGCGCGGACTAACTGTGTTTTGGGCGACCCACCTGACGGACGAGGTGCGTCCGGCAGATCAGGTCGTCATTTTACACAAAGGCTTGGTTCTCGCCGACGCCTCTTGTGCTGTCTTGACCGAAGGTGGCAACCTTCAGGATATTTTCCTGCGGCTGACGCAGGTGCCTGTGTGATCTGGTGGATCGCCCTGCGGGCCATTGTCGGGCGCGAGGCGCTGCGCTTTGTTCAGCAGCGCGGGCGATTTGTTGCGGCGCTGGTACGGCCGCTGATTTGGCTGCTGGTCTTTGCGGCTGGATTTCGTGCTGCCCTTGGCCTTGCGATTATCCCGCCCTATACGAATTATATCAGCTACGAGACCTATATCGTCCCAGGTCTTTGCGGGATGATTTTGCTGTTCAACGGGATGCAGTCGTCACTGTCACTGGTGTACGACCGCGAAATGGGGTCGATGCGGTTACTGCTGACCGCCCCGCTGCCCCGCTGGTTCCTGCTGGGGGCCAAGCTGGTCGCGGGGACCGCGATCTCGATCCTGCAGGTCTATGCGTTTCTGGCGATTGCGGCCGCCTTCGGGATTACGGTCAAGCCTTTGGGATATGTCGCAGCGCTGCCCGCGCTGGCTGTCACAGGCCTGATGCTGGGCGCGCTGGGGCTAGCGCTGTCCAGCCTCATCAAACAATTGGAAAACTTCGCGGGAGTCATGAACTTCGTCATCTTCCCGATGTTCTTTCTCTCATCCGCCCTCTACCCGCTGTGGAAGATGGCGGAATCGTCTCAATTGTTGTACCGATTATGTGCAGTGAACCCATTTACCCATGGCGTCGAACTCGTCCGTTTTGCACTTTACGGGCAGCTTGACGGGCCGTCGCTGGGGTGGACCCTGCTGGCACTGGCCGTCTTCATGGGTGCCGCGATCCGTGGCTATGACCCGGCTCGCGGCATGATCACGCGAAAGGGATAGTCGATGCGATATGTTCTGGCCTTGATGATGCTGCCGGGTCTAGCGGTGGCGGACGAATATGGCACTACAAACCCCGAAGAGTTGACGATGAACAAGGTGCTGGAGGATATAGCACAGGGCCGCACCAGCATGACGAATTGCGCGGCGGGATATCTGATGACGAAATCTGGGCGGCACGGTGCGGCACGGCAGACGTTCGAGACCTGCGCAGGCGACGGCTATTCCGGAGCGATGACATGGATGGGGTATCTGGACAACAACGGCTTTGGTGGGGAATACGACCCTGATGCAGCGGCGGCGTGGGATCGCAAGGCGGCCGAGGCGGGCGATTCCGTCGGTCAATTCAATTACGGCCTGTCGCTACTGCGCGGCTATGGCGTGGCGCAGGACGCGGCGGCCGGGCGGGCCCTGATCGACCGGGCGGCCGCGACAGGATTGCCGATTGCGCAAAGGTTACAGGCGGCGGGCTACGATCCCGACGAGGTCACTCCGGACGCGGACAACTGGCGGTATGCACCTGTGAATTGAGGCTGTGAAAGTCGCACCTTAGGCCGGTGCAAAGGTGTCTGCTGTTATCGTCGCGGGGTGGCCCGACAGGGTCAGGATGCGCGTGGCAAGGCGTTGAGCTTCATCAGTCGCGTGGGTAACCAGTATGGACGCCATATTGTGCCGTGCGCGTAGGGCAGCGAACAGGGTCATCATGTCATCCGCGGCGGCGGCGTCCAGCGACACGAAAGGTTCGTCTAGCAACATCAGGTCCGGATCGCAGGCAAAGGCGCGGGCCAGCGACAGCCTGCGCTGCTGACCCAGCGACAACTGATCCGTAAAGCGATCCGCGAAATCCGAAAGGCCCACTTCTCGCAAGGCGGCCAACGCCATGGGCGCACCGATCTTCGCCGCAATCTCGATATTGCGCCGCGCAGTGCGCCAGCGCAGCAGCGTCGGTTCCTGAAACACGAACGCCACGCGCCCGGTGATCCGGCGTGTGCCGCTTGCGGCATGGACGCCCGCGATGATCCGCAGCAAGGTGGATTTACCGATCCCGGACGGGCCGGTCAGGGCTAGTGTCTCGCCACGATCCACGGTCAGCGCCAGCGGACCCAGCACCGGGGTCCCACCAAACGAAAATCCTGGCAGATCAAGGCTGACGACGGTCATTCGGCCGGGGTATAGAACAGGCCGTCCGGCAGCGCGGTCACGTCGCCGACCAGGTCCGTGCCGCCCAGATCCGCCATGACCTTTAGCATCTTGTCGGCGGCGTCCAGATTGACGGCACCCGGTGCGGGGGTGCCCGCGTTGAACCCGTTCTGCAAGGCCACGAATTGCGCATCATCATCGACGCGCATCCGGTCACGCAGGCGCGCCCAAGCCGCGGTGTCCGACGCGAGTTTCGCCTTTGCCGCGGCACTGGCCTTGGCCATGCCTGCGACAAGTTCGGGCTGATTGCGCAGCATGTCGCCGCGCACGACGTAGCCCAGCAGCGGCGTCGCAGGATCAAGGCCCAACGCGGCGGCGGCCGTATCGACAGAGATCAGTTCCCGCATTCCCGCGGTCTTCATCCTGGCCAAGAAGTGCCAGAAGTTGATCGCGCCATCGACTTCACCTGTCGTGGCCGCATTCATGATCAGCGGCGCAGCGCCAAAGACCTGTTCCGTCTCAGTGGCAAGGTCAAAGCCGTATTCCTGCTGGGCATAGGCGCGCAGGATGATCCAGCTTTTGTCAAGTTGCCCGCCCGCAATACCGATTTTGCGGCCCTTCATATCTGCTAGCGTCTGTGCGGTGCTATTGGCAGGCACCAGCATGCCTCCCACAGCACGGCTGTAGGGAATGAACACGAAATCTGCGCCCGCCGCCCTTTGTCGCGCGACCCAGATCCAGTCGCTGACAATCATGTCGACCGCCCCGCCCTGAAATGCGATCTGTGCCGCGTCGCCCCCCGCCATCCCCTGCACATCGAGGGTAAAGCCGTTTTCGGTGTCGAACCCGTAATGCTTGATCGTGTCCAGTTCCCAGTTGACTGTTCCCGATTCCTGCACCGCGACACGGATCGTGGCGTCCTGCGCGCTGGCAAAGGTGGCGGTCAGGGCCAGAAGGACGGCAGCCACCGCAGTTTGGATTGTCATGAAAGTCTCCCCTGTCATCGCACAACTTATATCATCACACAGTTAGGGGAATGAGACCTAAGCCGTAAAGTTCACGTGCCTCCGACTACGACCATGGTGTCATTTCACCGCAACGCCTTCACGCCGATAGTATCCGCAGGTCGGACCCAGCGTCACCTACGCGGCGAGGACCGGGGAGAAAACGACACATCAACCGGGAGGAGAACGCGGATGAACAGGTTCATTACCGCTGCAACGGCCATGATATTGGCGGGCAGCATGGCGCAGGCACAAGTCACCGAAGACGACATTGCCAACGATGCCACGATCACGACGCAGATCGTCACCAACGGGATGGGCCGCAGTCTTCAGCGCTATTCCCCATTGGAAACGCTGAACAAGGATAACGTGGCCAATCTGGTACCAGCGTGGGCCTTCAGCCTCGGCGGCGAAAAGCAGCGCGGTCAGGAAACTCAGCCGATTATCTATGACGGCATGATGTATATCACCGGGTCGTATTCCCGCATCTATGCGGTGGACCTGAAAACCGGCGCGGAAGTCTGGCAATACGACGCCCGTCTGCCCGAAGGCATTCTGCCCTGCTGCGACGTAGTGAACCGCGGTGCAGCGATTTATGGTGACAACATCTATTTCGGTACGCTGGACGCGCGCATGGTCGCGCTGAACCGCAAGACTGGCGACGTGGTGTGGAATCAGAAAATCGCGGATTACAAAGCCGGATATTCATACACCGCCGCACCGATCATCGTGAACGGCCTAGTCATCACGGGTAATTCGGGTGGTGAATTCGGCATCGTTGGCGAAGTGCAGGCGCGCAATGCGGAAACCGGAGAGATCGTCTGGACCCGCCCAATGATCGAAGGCCATATGGGCACTTTGAACGGCGAAGAATCCACCATGACCGGTACGCTCAACGCGACATGGCCTGGCGACATGTGGAAGACGGGCGGCGGTGCGACCTGGTTGGGTGGATCGTATGACGCAGACACGGACACACTGGTTTTCGGCGCAGGCAACCCGTCGCCCTGGAATAGCCACCTGCGCAATGCGGGCACGCCCGTCGACGGCAACACCGGCGACAACCTTTATGCTGCCTCCCGCGTCGGTCTCGACCCGGCAACAGGCGAGATCAAGTGGCATTTCCAAACCACACCGCGTGAAGGCTGGGATTACGACGGCGTGAACGAAGTCGTGGCCTACACCGACCGTGAAGGCAACAAGCGCTTTGGCACGGCGGACCGTAACGGATTCTTTTACGTGCTGAACCGTGAGGACGGCAAATTTGTCAGCGCCAGCCCCTTTGTCACGCAGATCAGTTGGGCATCGGGTATCGATGACACCGGGCGGCCGATCTTCAACGAGGAAAACCGTCCGGGCGATCCCACGGCCGCCGCTGATGGGGCCAAGGGTGAGACCGTCTTTGCCGTGCCGTCGTTCCTTGGTGGCAAGAACTGGATGCCGGTCAGCTACAGCCAACACACCGGCAATTTCTACGTGCCTTCCAACGAATGGGGCATGGATATTTGGAACGAGCCCGTCACTTACAAGCAGGGCGCGGCGTATCTCGGGTCCGGCTTTACCATCAAGCCATTGTATGACGATTACATTGGCTCTCTGAAGGCGATCGACCCCGATACCGGTGACATCAAGTGGGAGTTCAAGAACCCAGCGCCGCTGTGGGGCGGAGTGATGTCCACCGCCGGCGGTCTGGTGTTCACCGGCACACCGGAAGGCGAGTTTATCGCCTTCGATGACGAGACGGGCGAAAAGCTGTGGTCGTTCCAGACCGGATCTGGAGTCGTGGGTCAGCCCGTGACCTGGGAAGAAGACGGCGAGCAGTATGTTGCGATCATGTCGGGCTGGGGCGGTGCTGTGCCGCTTTGGGGTGGCGAGGTCGCGCAAACCGTCAGCTACTTGAATCAAGGTGGCATGCTGTGGACGTTCAAGCTGCCCCGGCAGTTGGCCGCCAACTAAGCTTCATGACCGGGCGCATCTGCAAAGGTGCGCCCAACTACCATCTGACGCAGTCTTGCGAAGCAGGCCGCACCGCGTCAGTCTGATGCCAGAGGATAACCCGATGCCCCCCGATGCCCAGCATCCTTTCGGCAGCACCGCTACCGCGATGATCATCGACGATCATCCGCTGTTCTGTGATGCCTTGTGCCTGACCCTGCGGGCCGTAACGGGAATTGAAACAATCAATGTGTTTGATCGTCTTGAACCCGCGCTGGCAGCTGCGCAGAATGGCCCTGCCCCGGATGTCATCGTACTGGACCTGAACCTGCCTGATGTAACCGGTCTTGACGGATTGATTCGGCTGCACCGTAGCGTGCCGCAGGTGCCGCTAGTTGTTGTGTCCTCGATGGCCGATCACCGGATCATTTGCGCCGCGATTCGAGCCGGTGCCTCAGGATTTGTGCCAAAACATTCCCATCGCGACACCTTTCGCGCAGCGTTTCAGGCGGTGGCCATGGGTCAGACCTGGCTGCCCGACAACATCGATATGACCGAAGGTGCCGAAGTCCCCGTTACCGACCGGGAGGACGCTGTCGCGCGCTTGCGTCAGCTTACCCGACAGCAAGGCACGATCCTGCAACTGATCTGCGAAGGCAAACTCAACAAGCAGATTGCTTATGACCTGTCCATTGCTGAAACCACTGTAAAGGCACATATTACCGCAATCATGCGCAAGCTGAGCGTGCAGAGTCGCACGCAGGCGGTCCTGATCGCGCAAGAGGCAAGCTATTCCAACCTGTTGCAAAAAATCCCCTGACACATCAGTCTCGTTCATCTCTGGGAGTGGATTTTCATGAGTGTCGCGCAACAGGGTGCATTGGTGCGCCGGGTTCACATAGCTGACCCTGGCCCGGATGCCGCAACACGTATCCGTGCCGAACTGGGAGAAGACCCGCTGTCGCTGGTCGCCGTCTTCGCCGCCCCTTCCACAGCATTTGCCGCGTTGATCGCCGACTTAACCGATACGCTGTCCGGCACCACCGTCATCGGCTGCATTACTGCAGGAGAGATTAACGAAGGCTATCGCGAAGGTGGTATCGTTGCGATCGGGTTGCCCGTCAGTCATTTCGAGACCGAGACAGTTCTTATTCCAGATCTGCACGCGCTGGACCCGAACAAGACGGTGCGCAACATCATTCGAAAGCGCGCGGCGCTGAAAGCCGTGGCCCCGCATTGGAACCACGAGTTCGCGATCCTGCTGATCGATGGGTTGTCGCGGCGCGAGGACGCAGTCGTTGCCATGGTTATGCACGGGCTAGGTCAGGTGCCGCTCTTCGGCGGATCATCGGGGGACGGAACACGGTTCACCACAACGGCCGTGGGCTATGATGGTAAAGTCATGGAAAACGTCGCCGTTATAACCTGCGTGCGCACGATCTGCCCGGTGAAGGTCTTCAG
This sequence comes from Loktanella sp. M215, assembly GCF_021735925.1. Taxonomy (NCBI): domain Bacteria; kingdom Pseudomonadati; phylum Pseudomonadota; class Alphaproteobacteria; order Rhodobacterales; family Roseobacteraceae; genus Loktanella; species Loktanella sp. M215. Next base: position 343,677 of record NZ_WMEA01000004.1, on the reverse strand, counting down.
CCTCGACAACCTTACGCCGACCGACCGGCGCATGGTGGTTACCCGCGCCGATCCCGAGGCCAGAATTGTACACGAGATCAACGCCGAAAACGCCGCATCCGAATACGCCCGCCTGCTCGGCAAGGATCCAGCGCAGCTCGATCCCTTTACCTTTGCCTCGCATCCAGTCGTCGTTCGGTTTGGCGGGCGGCACCATGTCCGGGCGATCCAGCGCGTTACCGGCGACGGCGCATTGGTGTTCTTCTCGGCCATCGACGAAGGTATGGTGCTGACGCTGGCGACGTCGGAATCGATGGCCGATCATCTGGGGCGCGAATTATCCGCGCTGTCCGCGACCTCCGTGCCGGATACGATCATCGCATTTGATTGCATCTTGCGCCGGATTGAGGCGGAGCAGAAGCAGCAGACCGGCGCCGTCAGCCAAGTGCTGGCGCAGCACAACGTTGTCGGCTTTTCGACCTATGGCGAACAGCACAATGGGTTGCACATCAACCAGACAATGACCGGTGTAGCGATCTATCCGCCGGGGGCGATCGTGAGATGACCACCCAATCGCTGATCAATCCCGTCGACAGTATCGACCGCCAGAACGAGAAACTTTTGACAATCTCTGCTGCGCTGATCCGGCGGGTCGAGCAGATGAATAACGATTCCGACGCGGCCTACGCCCAATTCCAACGCGCTGTCTTGCTGGAGGATACAGTCCGCGCCCGCACGCGCGAACTTGAACTGGCACTTGCGCTGCTGAACCAATCCAACACCGAGCTGGCCGCGGCCAAGCAAAGCACCGATGCCGCCCGCAGCGATCTGGCCAACGCGATCGAGACCATCGGCGAAGGTTTTGCCCTTTTCGACCGAGCCGACGTTTTAGTGCTGTGTAACAGCCGCTTTGCCAGCGCGCTGACCAGTGTAGCGCAAGCGCTGAAGCCCGGCATGACCTTTGCGCAATACGTACACCTTGTATCGCGCAGCCCCAGCCTGCGGCTGCCAGACCGAGTTACGCCTGATGACTGGGTGCGGCAACGTATGGCGCGCCATGGCGACGATTCTGTCGCCTTCAACGTCCACATGGCTGGCGATCGCTGGTTGCAAGTATCAGAACAGCGCACGCCGGACCGTCAGACCGTCATCATGCAGACCGACGTCACAGACATCATCCGGCTAGAACGTGAGGAGCGATCCCGCCTGATGGACGACCATACCGCCCTGATCCGGGCGACGCTGGACCACATCCACCAAGGTGTCTGTATTTTCAACAAGGAGAACCGCCTGGTTGGCTGGAATCAGCAAGTCGCCAACATGTTGTCGATCAGACTGACACAGTTTCGAGTCGGCGCCGATTTCGACTTTCTGTTCCGACGGTTGGAGGACGAATTGCTCATCCAATCCGACATTCGGCCGGCACAAGTACTGTCCTGGGTCGAAGACACTGTCCCCCGACCGCCCCTGCGGTTCGAGGTGCGCCAGCGGCGAGGACGCGTGTTCGACATCTTTGCGCAGGAAATGCCAGACCGAGGCTTTGTCATCAGCTTTACCGATGTGACCGCCGAACGCCTGGCGGCGGCTGAGCTGCGGGCGGCAAATGATCTGCTGGAGGCGCGGGTCGAAGCGCGCACGGCGGAAATCGCCGTGGCACTGGCGGATGCGGAACGGGCGAATGCATCGAAATCTCGGTTTGTCGCCGCCGCCAGCCACGATCTGCTGCAACCGCTTTCGGCGGCAAAGCTTTATTGTGCGTCGGTAGCCGATGATAATCTGGCGCCCGCACAGCTTGAAATCCTGTCCAAGGCGCTGAATGCGCTGAACAGTGTGGAGGATATCATCGGGGCGCTGCTGGATATCAGCCAGCTTGAATCCGGCAATGCACCTGTCCGGGTCAGCGCCGTAGATCTGGGCCGTGTACTAAGGCAGTTGGGCGATGAGTTAAGACCCGCCGCAAAGGCCAAGGGGCTGGATCTGCGAATCTTGCCTTCGAAAGCGCTGGTCCAGACCGATGCAAGCTATCTCCGCAGAATACTGCAAAATCTGATTGGGAACGCAATTCGGTACACGCGCGCAGGCCGCGTTCTGGTAGGCACCCGCCCCGACGGTGATGCGGTTCGAATCGAGGTCTGGGATACCGGCCCCGGCATTCCGCATTCAGAAGAGGAAAACATCTATAAGGAATTTCATCGTATTGACCCCGTTGCTAATACTGGTAACGGACTTGGTCTGGGGCTTGCCATCGTGGAACGCGCCTGTGCGCTACTCGATCATCACCACGGCATGCATACCATAGTTGGGCGCGGGACCTGCTTTCACCTAACGGTCCCGCGCCCAAATGGTTTGCACCGCAATGTGGCGCTACCTGTACCTGCCAAAGCAATAGACATGGCAGGTCTGATCGTGCTTCTGGTCGAGGCCGACGGCGCGATGCGCCGTGACTTGTCAGGACAGATGGAGCGCTGGGGTGTCGAGGTGCTGGACGTAGCCAGCGGTGCAGAAGCCTCTACCCTGCTGTCCGAAATTGAGTTAACGCCTGATGCAATGCTGATCGACGATCCCAGTAACGACGGTCATGCGGGACTGGCGCTAGCTGTGCGTCTGCGGGCGCAGTTCGGCCCCATCCCCTGCCGTTTACTGATCACAGACCGCACACCTGACCTAGGCGCGGCTTGCGCGCAAGCAAATGTCAATCTGCTTCTGAAACCTGTCGATCAAACGGCATTGGCTTTTTTTCTGAAATCCACAAAATATCCCGGATGAGATGACGCTTTGGCCGCCGGCTGACTGTGCAAGTCTGCTTTCACGAAACCTGACCCCGTATAGTCAGCATCCCGTTTAAATGAAGAAAATATGTCCTGACTATGATCTCCAACTTCAAGTGTGTCAGATAGAAAAAATGCTAGTTTTTTAATTTACAGTTTTGCCACCGCTCGTACGCAGAAGCTTCGATGGGTATAATTTTCATCTCCACAGATTGAAGGCCATTGCCCTTGCCCCGTCCTGTGGGAGTGCCACCGCGCTTCTCAGGCTGCAGCCGGCAGACCGGCCTCCGCCCGAAACATCCCGGCCCTTCCTTCCTGTCCGCATAGCCCGCGCCCTGTCGCTCCGAGCAAGTGCGCGCCCCTGCGGTCGTGGTCGTCCTGGTTCAGGTCGATGCGCCCTGACGGGTTCAGAACGCTGGGGCGCGGCGCGGGGTTCGGACTACGCCGAACGCGGCTGCACCGCCAAGAAAAGAAAGAAAGGGACCGCCGGTTCCCCGCCTGTCCTCGCCGGAGGCAGGGTTTCATAAGAGCGGCGCGCTGAAGCGCTTCCTCGTCTGACCCCTCGCCCAAGTTTCGACACCAGACCGGACACGTGGCACCAACACAGAGGACAAAGGCCCGTGAATCATCAGATTACCCTGTCGGCAAAAGAACAGGCCGAGATTGACTGCGGGGCGAAGATCGCAGATCACAACGACCGTTTCCACAAGACATAGGGCGCAGACTTCACCTTTCCCGGCCAGCTCGTCGTGACGCGCGGTGTCGCATGCCTTTTAGCTAGCGCAATGATGTAGATCATGCAGGCCGTTCAGATATACATCGACGAACGAGAGCAGTCGAAATCATAGTGGTTCGGTGCTTCAGAATTTTGTCCAATACTCCGTCCGAAAAAAATCTTGAACAGTCCCAGATCGCAGTCCATAAAACGCACGATTAACGGAACGCGACTACGCAGGAACATAAAACAGGTAGGGTTGTTTGCGGGAGAATGTGGAATCCTAAGCTAAATCAATAGCGGTCGTTCGCGAGGGATGCGGCGAATTTCCGGTTCGAGCCCAAACTTACGAGTGCTGCGCGTTGCTTAAATGTCAGCTATGGGGCCGCCGCCATCTATAATCGACCGGGTTTATCGGACAATCGTGCTATGTCGGTTTCCCTGTTCTGAAGAGCCGGACCGGTCCCTTGCCGCTGCGCTGGATCACGCCCTTGGCTTCAAGGTCGAGCTGCACTGCCTTCAGCCACCATCCGGCATTCTCACCGCCCGGAATCAATTCGTGTGACAGGTTCGGCAACAGCGCGGCCTTGGCCTCGGCGACGGACATACCGGGGGCCTCGGACGGCAGCACCGGAAGCAAGGCATCGCGCATGGCCATGAACTTCGCCTTGTGCACTCGTTGGACGTGATGCGGTGACGTGATGCTCTCAATCTCGATTTTCTCGTCGGCGTCAGACATTGATCTCTCCCGTATTTGGCGTCTTTGGGTTACGGAACCCCATGGCGACCCAGGCCCCGAAGAGCTTGGCGAAGAAGCCGAGGCTCTGCTTCTTCGCGTTAGGAATGTCGTCTGGCAGCGTGGCACCTTCCGGGAGATCGGAGGCCATCGTGCGCATCGTGGGCTCAGGCATTGTTCCGGAGGACGGCCAGAGTCCACTGTAGAGGCTCAGCCAGTGTCCACCTTTGAACTCCAGATAGACGGGCGTGTTGCAGCAGGTGGCGATCACCCGCGTGCTGGGGGCCTCGGGCGACAGGCGGAACCCGGCCAGGTTTGCGGCCCCCGCAAGAAACCGCACGCGATCCTTGCGATACATGATGAAGTGCGTCGTGCCGTGATCGGTCAACGTCCGGGGTGCGCTCTCAAGACCCTGCATCCTCCCCGCCGCCTCGCGGCAGGAGTTGCAGCAGCATTCGACGCTTGCGATGGGCCTCCCTTCGACTTCAAGGTGGGTCTGGCCACAGGCACATCCGATCTGTGTTGCCTCACCCATCTGTTGGCTCCTTCGCGGCAGCCGCTTCGAGGGCAGCAATGTCGATCTTCTCCATCTGCATCATCGCCTCGCTCACGCGGCTCACCACGTCCAAATCTTCGCTGGCCAGCAGGTCCGGCATTCGCTTCGGCACGATCTGCCAAGACACGCCGAAGCGGTCCTCCAGCCAACCGCACCGTCCCGCCTCACCGCCTGTCGCGGTCAACACGGCCCAGAGCCGATCCGTTTCGTCCTGATCCTCGGTCAGCACAGAGATCGACGCGGCGGGCGTCAGCTTGTAATACGGCCCGCCCGTCAAGATCATCATCGGCGCACCCGCCAGCGTGAACTCGACAACCATCGGGTCGTCCGGCTGGCCGTTTTCGCGCACAGCTTCGATCCTGCTGTTTGGCACTAGCTTTACGTATTCCTTCGCGGCGTCATGTCCGCCTTTCTCAAACCAGAGGCAGGTCCGCACTTTTGAGGCATGTTCCATCGATAACTCCTCCATTATCCTTGTGGTTTGGGGTTCAGCTTTCAGGCCGGACGGCCTCGCCCGTATTCAGCCGTGATTGCCTTCGACATGGGCCTGAAAATTGTTCAGAATCGCCTGCCACCCGTCGCGCTGCATTTCGATCGGGCTTTGCGCCTCGGCGTCGAAGGTGGTCGACACACGGGTCTTGCCGCTGTTTTCGGCGAAGGTCGTGCGAGACTTGCGACCGTCGTCGAGAACAAGCGTGAGCGACTTGTGCGGCTCGATTTCCTCGAAAGCACCCCGAAAATCGAACCCCATGCTTCCGTCCTTCGCCTCCATACGGGCGACCTGCTGGCCGCCGGGGCGCAGATCCACCTCAGCGCGCGGGCAGCACCAATCATCGTTTGCGAAATTCCACTGCGTGATGTCTTCGGGCGTGGTGTAGGCGCTCCACACCTTTTCAACGGGCGCGGCAACTGTCGTTTCCACGGTGATTTGCTGGTCGATCATAATGATTTCTCCTTGTGGTTGGTTTCAGTTTGATTTTGTCGCACCCCGAACAGGCCGCGCACATAGCGGATAAGGTGATCAACGCTTTCACGGGCGAAGTCTGGATCTCCAGTGGCCTTGGCGAGGATGAACCCACCCTGAAGGACAGCCTGCGTATGGAGGGCAAGGCTTTCGGCAGTCCAGTCAGCGTCAATGTCACGCTGTTTGCGCGCCGCCTCTATGTCAGCCTCAAGCGTGGCGGCATGGCCGAAGATGCTGGCTGCGCAGGCCTCCCGGATCGCAGGCGCGCTTTCATGCACCTCCTGCGTCATAGTGCCGACGAGACAGGTGTATTCGAATGTCTCGCCGCCGATGATCGCTTTGCGGAAATCGAGATAGGCCAGAACCCGGTCGAGCGGATCGTCATGCTCATGGTAAGGCGCGCTGGCGAAGAGTGCGCTGGTTGTCTCGGCCCAGAAATTAGCTGCTGCCACGCCAAGCGCGTCCTTCGTCTTGAAGTGATGGAAGAACGCACCCTTCGTGACGCCGGCAGATCGGCAGAGATCATCGACTGAGGTTGCGGCGAACCCCTTGCTGCGGATCACGTCGCGCGCGGCTTCCAGAAGGCGTGTGCGCGCATCGCCGCGCTCGGGGGATTGTTTGGTTGGTCTTGGCATAGGTGACACATACCATACGGTTGGTATGTTGTCAATCGTTTCGAAAATGGCGTGCTGCGGCGACGCCAAAAGCCGTCGCTTGCGCATTTTAAACTTGATATCAGGCTTTGGCCGGAAGCGGACTATTCAATTATCGCGGAGAAAGGAAAAACGGCTTGTACAGCAGACCTTACCTCATAGTGTGATGCAGGTACGCTCTCAGTTTTCTACCTGCGAAAAAGGACTGTTTTCGGAACAGACTTGCAGTATTGAACGCGATTCTCTTGGATACATCGGCGGCGCTCATTCATTACATCAGAAACAAAGAGCACCGCCGAGCGCATCCGCTACGTCCCTCCCAAGACGTATTGGACATCGATCCTTATACAACGGTTCTGAGCGGAAATATCAAAATTCGCAAAGGCGGCTTGGTACCCTGGTGACAAGCCAGCAAACGATAGTATTTGACTGTTGTTCCAGCATCCCTGTTCACCGGCGCTGCGGACGGTTATCAATCGTCTTTATGGACATCACTCTTCTCAAAACTTTTCTTGAAGTTGGTGCGACGGGGTCATTTGTTGCAGCGTCGGACCGGTTGTTTGTCACTCAGTCTGCCGTATCTCTGCGGATCCAACGTTTAGAGGATACGTTGGGCAAGCCGCTGTTCACACGCTCGAAGGCCGGCGCGGAGCTCACGGCTGCCGGACGCGAGTTCGAGCGCTATGCCATGTCCATGATCCGTGTATGGGAGGAGGCAAGGCAGCAAGTTGCGGTTCCCGAAGGTTTCAAGCGCAGCCTGTCGATCGGTGCGCAATACTCGCTTTGGCCACGGCTCGGATTTCGGCTGATCGATCAACTGCGTCGGGATATGCCGGATTTGAACATCCGCGCAGAGATGGGCATGCCGGATCGTCTGACCCGGTTTCTGGTCGAAGGCGTGATGCATATCGGCCTGATGTACATGCCCAATCTCCGACCGGGCCTTGTAGCAGAGGAAATCATTGAGGAAGAACTGGTTCTCGTCGCATCTTGGGCGGACCCAACCATGGATATGCAAGGGCGTTACGTTTTTGTCGACTGGGGCCCTGAATTTGTCACGGCACATGCCCTGGAGCTCCCCGAGCTTGCCAATTCCGGATTGAGCCTGGCCCTCGGCGCGATGGCAGCTGACTTTGTTGTCAACCGACAGTCCGCGGCCTACCTGCCAGCACGATACATCAAGAAATACCTGGATGATGGACAGCTTCATCTGGTGCCGGACGCCCCCCGCTTCCCCTACCCCGTCTGGGCCGTCTGGCGCGACGATCTGGACACCGAACTGGCAGAGGGTCTACGAGCGGCGTTGACGATCGTAAGCGGCAAGGCGGAAGCTGACGGTGATGCAGTCTTGGCACAGCTGGCCGACATCAGTGAAGACCACGAAGTCGATGTTTTGGGCGCACAATCCCATCCGGACGTTAAGTGAGCGATACTCGCCTCATACCCGATTATTTTGAATTTTACTCATGTACCCGTCCACAGCTATGCCTTTTGGAGTTCCCGCCGTTCAACGAGTATCGCCCTCGGTATTCAGGACAGGTGGGACGGGAGGGGAGGCGCAATCCTTCCCTCTTGAGAAATACGTGCAGGAGACGCAACATGATGGCAGCAAAATTGTACAACGGGCCTGCAAGGTCTGATGCGGCGCTCGTCGAAGTAATCACCGACTCCAAACATGGCGAACCCCTGGGGTTTGAGATATGCGGTGCATTTGCTGGGCCAACGCTGCTTGTGGCGGGACACGCTGCTGTCGCTGAAATGGTTTATGATCGCCTGATGAAGCTGCCGACTTTGTCGTGGATGCACGGAACGCTTGTCTTGGTCTTTCTGGACCGGATGGAACGTGAAGGCCTGGCCTTCCATGTGCAGGATATGACCAATCCGGAGCCTGACGATCTGGTTTTCCTGCCGTATGACCTCGATCCGTCGCGTCACGCTGCCGCAGCAGAAGCTGGGTACGATACGACGCTAAGGGCCAGTGCAAAACTTGGCATGATTTCGAGCCGCGGCCTTGACGCCGACGTCAAGGCGCCAGTCCAAACGACGCATTAAGCGCGCCTTTCGTTCAACGTCATCAAAGCAATTCCGCGTGACACGATCACGCCATCTCCACGGAGAATTTAAAGCCATGACCAATTTCAATTTCCGTAGCAGCAGTGCGGCCGTTCCCCCTGCATCCTGCTGGCGATTGCTGGCTGTTCGACAGGAGGTGTCGACAACGGCGTCGTGGACACGACCAGCTTTGTGACCAAGACGGCCGTGAATGGCACAATCGGTGCTGGAAAGATGGTCACCCGCGGGCTGTCCGGATCTGACGATAACTGATGCGATTAAGTTAACGGCGCAATACCGCGTGAAAGACTCAACACCAAGCAGGTAGGAGACATGTGATGATCGTCCGAGCTGTCGCAACCAAGGATCACTTCAGACTGCACTTTGCATACGGCACAAGCGCTGCATATCCGCTTTTCAGTCTTCGACAGCGCCTCAGATTCTATCGCCGCATGGCTCATCTGCACTGGCACCCGTCCTACGCTTCGATTGCGATGGCATTGGAAAAGCTTTTAGAGTCTGTAGAGGCCGAGGGGCTGTTGCGTCGTGGGCGGTAATCAAGACGCGGCGCAAAATGCACTGGTAGTTCTAGTCGCTGTTAAGCGGTGTCGGTTGTATTTACGTAAATTTATCTCACCGCGGGTTGGACCAAATGATGACCGACACTGCCGTCTTATCCCCTCTGGACGACCTGATCGCGTGCCCGCACTGCGACACGCTGCATGTCGAACAGGACCTGTCGGATGGCGCGCGGGCCTACTGCCGGCGCTGCGGCGTGCTGCTGATGACGTCCGAACCCCGCGCGATCGTGCGGTTAGTCAGTCTGTCCAGTGCGGCCGTGGTGCTGATGTTCGCGGCGATCAGCTTTCCGTTCCTCGACCTTGACGTCTCGGGCCAGCACAACGCGACAAGCGTGATCCACGCGATCATGGTGTTCAGTTCCGGCAAGGGCATTCCGCTTGCGATTGCCGTGGCGCTGTTCATCGTGGTGCTGCCACTGGTGCGGCTGCTGGCGCTGATCCATGCCATCGGGCCGCTGGTGCGCGGGGCCAAACCGCACCGCAGCGCGCGGGTCGCCTTCGCCCTGACCGAACAGTTGAGACCCTGGTCCATGGCCGAGATTTTCATAGTCGGTGTGACCGTGGCGCTGGTCAAGGTCGCGGGGCTGGCAACGGTCACGGTCGGACCCGCCTTCTGGGCCTTTGTCGGGCTGGTCATCCTGACTGTCTTCAACGATCAAATCATGAACAGGTATGCAATTTGGAAAGCACTGGACACGGGCTTCAAGGCCTGATCACGGCGCGCGAAGCCGGGCTGATCGCCTGCACCCGCTGCGGGCAGGTCCACGCAGGCGGTGCCGTGCGCTGCAAGCGCTGCCACGGCCCGCTGGAAAGCCGCGATACCCAAAGCCTGCAAAAGGTTTGGGCCTGGCTGATTGCGGGCATCATCGCGTTCATTCCCGCCAACATCTATCCGATGCTTATCACCAGCACGCTGGTCGAGCATTCAGAAAGCACGATCATCGGCGGTGCTGTGCAACTAGTTGAACACCACAACTATGGCATCGCGGCGATCGTGTTCGTTGCGTCGATCATGATCCCGGTCGGCAAGTTCTTTGCCATCGCCTATCTCGCAATCAGCGTGCAACGACAGCAGATCTTGAAGATGCATCAGCGCCACAAACTATATGATGTGGTCGAATTCATCGGCCGCTGGTCGATGATTGACGTGTTCGTCGTTGCGATCCTTTCTGCCCTCGTACAGTTGGGCGGAGTGGCGACCATCAATCCGGGCGTCGCAGCGCTCAGTTTCGCTTTGTCGGTAGTATTCACCATGCTGTCCGCACTGGCCTTTGATCCCCGGTTGATCTGGGATGCAGACAGGACTGTTTCATGACTGATGAGAATTCTCAAACCAGCCCCGCCGACCTCGACGTGCGTCAGGCCAAGCCCAGCATCTGGCGGCGGCTGTCCTTCGTCTGGATCGTGCCGATCCTCGCGCTGATCGTGTCGGTGACGGTCGCGTGGCAATCCTTTGCCAACCGCGGCGTTGAAATCGAGATCACCTTCGCTAACGCCAGCGGCATCACTGCAGGTGAAACGAAGATCAAATATCGTGATGTCGAAGTCGGCACCGTAGAGCGGGTCGAGTTTGCGCCCGGTCTAAAAGAAGTCCTTGTTTACGCTCGCGTCGACCAAAACATCGCACCCTATCTGGATGCAGACGCCAATTTTTGGGTCGTCCGGCCTGAGGTCGGGCTGCGGGGTGTCAGCGGGCTCGATACCGTTCTGTCGGGCGTCTACATCGCCGGCGATTGGAATATACAGGCCGATGTGGCCCAGGAAAGCTTTACCGGGCTGGAGAAAGCGCCGCTTGCGTCTGCCGGGCAGGCGGGCACGAAAATTGTGCTGCGCACGAACGACGGCAGCGCGCTGTCGGCAGGTGCGCCGGTGCTGCATCAGGGTATCGAAGTTGGTGTGCTTGGCGCGCCCATCCTGCAAGACGACGGTTTAACGGTCGAGGTCAGCGCCTTCATCAATGCCCCCTATGACAAGATCATTACGACCAGTACCCGGTTTTGGGACACGGCAGGTTTCAGCGTGTCCTTGGGGTCCGGCGGTCTGGCGCTGAATGTGGGGTCGTTGGCGTCGCTGCTAGAAGGCGGCATCGCGTTCGATACCGTGGTATCGGGGGGCGATCCGGTGAAGGATGGTCAGATCTTCGATCTGTTCACCGACGAGGAGACCGCCCGCAGCAGTCTGTTCAATGACGCAGGCCGGCCCAAGCTGAACGTGGCCGTGATGTTCGACGGATCGGTCAATGGCCTGACTGTCGGATCAGAGGTCCGGTTCCAGGGCCTGCGGGTCGGTCAGGTCGCGGATCTGGGTGCCGTCGTGGTCGAGGATGCGACGGAGGCCAAGGTCGAACTACGCACCGTGCTGGCCATCGAACCCGGCCGGTTGGGGCTAGGAGAGGATGCCACGCCAGAGGATGCGCTGGCTCTGCTTGCGGATTTCGTGGATCAGGGCCTGCGAGCGCGCCTGGTGACGGGCAATATTCTGTCCGGATCGCTGATCGTTGAGCTGGTAGAGGTCGCGGATGTTGCCCCCGCCACGCTGGACGTGACCCAGCAACCCTTTCCGACGATCCCGACGACGGTGTCCAACATCACCGACGTCGCCGATCAGGCGCAGGGCGTGCTGAACCGGATCAACAACCTGCCGATCGAGGATCTGATGACCTCTGCCATCGACCTGATGGACAGTGCCAATGCGCTGGTCCGGTCCGATGGCGTGATGCAGGTGCCGGAACAGGTCGCTGGCTTGCTGTCGGACGCGCGTGGGCTGGTCGGCGGCGACGCGATGCAGGGCATTCCGGATCAGGTGGCAGATGTGGTCGCGCAGGCGCAGACCATCCTAACCCAGGTCAACGGCGTCATCGACCAGATCGGCAACGCCGACCTGGTGGGCAGCATCACGCGCACAGCGCGCAACGTCGAAACCGGCACCCAGAACCTGCCCGAAATCACGGCGCAGGCACAGGCACTGCTGGAAAAGGTCAACGCCCTTCAGGTCGAGGCGCTGCTGAGTCAGGCGACGGAGGCGCTCGACGCCATCGAAGGTGTCGCCAGCAATTCCGACATCGCAGAAGTGCCAGTGTTCCTGAACCAGTTGCTGGCCGAGGCCCGCAACCTGATCGCCAGTGGCGACGTGCAGTCCTTACCAGGCGAATTACGCAACGTGGCAACCAGCGCGAACCAGATCCTGACGGACTTGACCGCGGAAAACGTCACCGGCCAGCTGACTACTGCGATCGCGGCTGCGGCCTCGGCTGCAGAAAACCTCGATACGGCGTCGGCTCAGCTGCCTGCCATTACCGACCAGCTGAACACGCTGTCGGCCAACGCATCGCAGATGGACCTGCAGGGCCTGTCGGTCGCCGCCGAACAGACCCTGATCAGCATCGACGCGCTGGTGAACACGCCGCAGGCCCGCGCCCTGCCCGCGTCCCTGTCGTCGGCCCTGGACGAAGTGCAACTGTTCCTCAACGACATCCGCGAAGGCGGCGCAGTGGAAAACGTTAACGCGGCCCTTCTGTCGGCCAACAATGCGGCCCGCGCGATCGAGGAAGCGGCAAACAGTCTCCCAGAACTGTCGCGCCAGACCGGCCTTCTCGTTACTTCGACCGGCGAGGTCTTGTCATCCTACGGCGACCGGTCGCGGTTCAACGCCGAAACCCTGTCCACCCTGCGCGACATCCAAGCAGCGGCGGATGCGGTGTCATCCCTTGCGCGCGCAATCCAGCGCAATCCATCTTCACTGATCACGGGACGATAACATGCTGAAACCGATCCTGACACTTTCTGCCTTTGCCCTGATTGCGGCCTGCGGCAGCACCGTGACCCGGCTGAACATGCCCAGCGTGGCGCCGACCGCATCCTTGCGAGCCAGCGTGGGATCGGTAATGATCCGCACGGTGTCACTGCCGACCAATGCTGCGACCGAGGAAATCGCGCTGGAAACCGCCCCCGGCGTTATCACCTCCGACGGCAAATTGCTGTCTGCCGACGATCCCGCGCGCAGCGTGACCCTGGCCCTGACGCAGGGTGTCGGCGACATTCTTGCCGTCAATGCAGGGCCGGACCCGTGGCCGTTCGCTGGCCTACCTGATGTGGCGGTCGACGTGCGCGTGTCGGACATGCTGGGCAGTGCCGTCACCGGCAACTTCCGTCTTGCGGGGCAATATTTTATTGGCGGCGACGGCATTGAGTACTCGGATCAGACTCGCAGTTTCTCTTTAACAGTGCCGATGGCGACACGGGATGTTCCGGGTGCCGTGGCGGCGCAGGGACTGGCCGTGGCGCAACTGGCCGAGGATATTGCCCGCCAACTCGGACGTTAATAGTTCTCGATCAGGCTATCGTCGTTTTCGGACTATGTCTTTCGATTTTCTTTGCGAAACATCATAGCGTTTGGCGAATCTAAGTGATCGCGTGGATCCCGCTGTCTGCGGCCACGTGCAAGAAGTTATTTTTGCTGCGCGAGACTTGCAGCCGCCGTCTCCGCCATGGCGATAAGGGTTTCGTAGAATTTGACGTAGTGGCCCACACGGGCGATCGCGCCTTCATTTTCCGGATCGATCTGCGCAAAGCTTTCGTCGACCTCCGCCTTCGACTTCTTCAAGCCTGCGGCGATGTTTTCGAGCATTTCGGGGAACGGATTATCGACGAGCTGGAAATAATCCTGCCGCTGCCCCGGACGTCCGACGCGCTTGATCAGGGACCGGTCCTCAAGAATGCGGGTCGCGGAGCTGACGCTGGCCTTGCTGACCTGAAGCTTTTCGGTGATCTCACCGAATGATCTGACGCCACCGTCGAACATGAACATTCCCAGGACACGTCCTGCAATGCGCGGCAGGCCATCGTTCTGGGAAATCAGCCCGATGCGTTCGATGAACTCTTCTCTGACTTCGGTCTGGTTGCGGACAGTCATTGGGGGCCTTTTTGAATGAGTTCAGTATCGATGCCTTGTTTCAACAATTTGTTCATGACTGACCGAACTTCAAGGTCATGCGTCAGGAAGGCTGTTGCGACGTGACCCATCCGCGTCCCGTCGCCACCATCAAGGCTGTCCAGAACTGTGCCGCGTCGCGTACGGCTGCGGCCAGCGAAGTCCGCGACGCATCCGCCGCACGTTCCGCGTCAAGCAGATCAAGCAGGCTCAGTTCACCAAGATCGAAACTGCTGCGGCTCAGCGTCAAAACCCGGTCATTGGAGACTTGAACGGCCCGCAATGCCACGATCTCGCGCCGCTTGCGCGAGAGGTTGCTTTGGGCTGTCTGTACGTCCTGCACGGCCGTCAGGACCTGTGCACGCCAGTCCAGTTGTGCGGTCGCGGCAGAGCTGATGGCGGCATCACGACTGGCACGCAGAGATCTCTTATTGAGAACGGGGAAAGAGAGAGCCGGACCGAATGACCATGCGGATGCATCCGCTGCCGTGACCGATCCGGACAACGTGATGGACGGGTAAAGCTGGGCCTCAGCGACACCGACACCCGCTACGGCGGCGGCAAAGCGGCGCTCGGCCGCGCGGACGTCAGGACGGTTCCGCAGCAGGTTCGCCGGCACCCCTGCCGTTGCATCGTTGCCGGGGTAAGGCTGCGCCGCACCTTTCTGCATCATGGTCAGTAGAGGCTGGGCCGGTTCCGCCAGCAGGGTGGCGATTGCGAATACGCTGGCCTCGAACGCCGCTTCCAAGGGCGGGAGCGCCGCGATGGCCGTGTCCACCTGCGCCTGCGCTTGCGCGAGGTTGAGATCGGAGACGACCCCAAACTCGACCTGGCTTTTGACCAAGGACAGCGTGCGGCGGCGGCTTCCGATATTCTGACGCGTCAGGGCCAGGGCCTGCTGGAAATAGCGGGCATCGATATAGTTCGATGTAATTTCAGACAGGAAGGCCAGGCGGACGGTGCCCGCATCGAACGCGGCCGCCTCGACCCCGGCCGCCGCCTGCTGTGCGCCACGTCGTGCGCCGCCGAACAGATCAAGGATATAGCTGGCACCGAACGTGGCCCTCTCAGCCGTGGCGGTGGGTATGTTGTCTCCACCCGCACGCTGGACTTGTGCATCTACGCCTCCGGAGAGTTGTGCGGCTGATCCTGTTTGCCGCAGGCCCGCCTCAGCGGTCACGATACGCTGCAGCGCCGTCGCGATATCGATGTTCTGCGCGAGGCCCCGCACGATCAAAGCGTTCAACTGCCGGTCGTCAAGACGTTCCCACCACGCATCCTGCGTCACGTCCCCCGCATCAACGCCGCCTCCGGCGAACGACACGGCAAGCGGCGTCTGCGGTGCGGCATAGTCGGGCCCGACCGTGGCGCATGCGGTAAGGACACCAAGAGCAGCGCTGCCGAGAAAGAATGATTTGAGCATGAAGGTCTCCGGTCGACGCATATCGTTGCGGCGGTGCGAGGTAAAATTTGATTATAAACGGCAGGTCTCTTCCGGCCCGTTCAGTGATGTCCGGCAGCATCCAGCGCCGCCGCGATTTTCGTATAAAACCCCGCAAAACACCTGAGCCGATCGCGCCGCTCGGTATCTGTTGAAGGAACGGCTTCCCGGGCTTGCAGGATGGCCTCTCCGGACATGCGCGACTGGTCTGCGGCCTGACGCATCAAGTCGCCATAAGGATCCGGATGGAGTTGATAGTAGGTCGTGCGATCCGCGGGATGTGATATTTTGCGAATGACAGAGCGCGACTGAAGCTCCTGCAAACCCGTGTTCACACTGGCCTTGCTGATACCCAATGCATCCGACAGCGCCGGAGCCGACATCTCCGCCCCATCGAACACCATCAGACCAAGGATGCGACCCGATGCACGCCGAAGACCGAAGTCCTGCACGCTCAGCCCGATCATCTCGATGAAGTTTTCGCGCGTCTTGGTCAGTGCACAGGTCATGATGATATCCTTTCACCCAGCGCAATAAGACAATTCGGAACGTTCAGTCAATACCAAACAAACAGGTTGACCGATTGAACCAGTCGATGTAGCTCAACCCGACTCTATCGACCGAATGCCCCGGTCCGCCTCGTCAGGAGACACAGAATGCAGCTTTTGAGAACGGCCCCGCGCGGGCAATCCGGACTGTCAACGATCCTGTGCGCAGCACCGGTCGTGGTCGCAATGGCCATGTCGATACTCGCCACATCGGTTTTCGCGGAAGCGGCCGCAGCGGATATTGTCACGGAAGTGAAAGTCCCCACCGTGACTGTCGCACCGGTAACAATGGCCGAGGTCATCGGCGAGGTGCCGGTGTCCGGGACGCTGGTGGCGCGCGAAGAGGTCCTGATCTATCCGCAGGTCAGTGGCTTTACGATCAACACGCTGACCGCGCAAATCGGTCAGAGCGTGACTGCCGGTGACGTGCTGGCCACGTTGGCCACCCGCAATCTGGATGTGCAGGTCATGCAGGCGCAGGCGGAAGTCACGCGCGTCGAGGCAAGCATCCGTCAGGCGGAAAGCCAGATCAACACTGCACAGGCGGGTTTGACTCAAGCCGAAGGTCAGCTGACGCGCGTCCAGCAGCTCAAGAACCGCGGCGCCGGAACACAGGCCAATCTGGATGATGCAACCGCCGCAGCCGACACGGCCCGCGCAGGCTTTGCGTCAGCCACCGACGGGCTCGCCGTCGCAAGGGCGCAGCGCGATCAGGCGCAGGCCCAACTCGACCTCGCCCTACTGAACCTCGATCATGCAGCGATCACCACACCCGTGGACGGCATCGTATCAGCGCGCAACGGCCAGATCGGCGCAATCGCCGCATCCGGGGGCGAGCCGATTTACCGCATCATCGCGAACGGTGCCGTCGATGTCGAACTCGAGATTATCGAATCCGCGCTGGGTGCGGTCTCGATCGGCGATCCGGTGAAGCTGGATATTGCCAGCGTCGGGACCGTCACAGGATCCGTCCTGCGTATCTCCCCCACCGTCGATCGCCTGAACCGGTTGGCGATCGTGACCGTCGAAGTCGCAGCGGACCCTGCCCTTCGGCCCGGTCTGTTCGCCAGCGGCACCATTGAGACCGCCCGCCGCGACAGCATGACCGTTCCGACCACTGCCGTGCTGAATGACAGTGGCGACACCTACGTCTTGCGGGTAGTTGACGGCGTCATCGAACGTCGTCCGGTCACGGCAGGCCTGATCTGGAAGGATTACCGGGAAATCGTCGAAGGTCTTGCGGCGGAAGACATGGTCATTGCACGGGCCGGGGCCTTCTTTGCGGATGGCGATATCGTCAATCCGATCACGGAGCCTCGCGAAGCCCCCCCTGCAGATGCGGCTCCGAATGCCGATGACGCCGTTGCTGCAACCGCTGCGAAAGGTGCCGACCAATGAACATGTCTACCTGGGCCATTCGCCGCCCCGTTCCGTCCCTCGCCCTGTTCCTCGTCCTGTGCATCGTCGGCATGGTCAGCTTCTTTTCGCTGCCGGTCACGCAGATGCCCAACATCGATATTCCCATCGTTTCCATCGGTGTGAGCCAGCCCGGGGCCGCACCTTCCGAGATTTCGACGCAGATTGTCCGTCCGATTGAAAGTGCGGTGTCCGATGTCTCCGGCGTCAAGCACGTCACCGCGACGGCCACTGACGGTGCCGCCAGCATTACGGTTGAATTCGCGATCGAGACCGATACGGACCGCGCCCTCAACGATATCAAGGACGCCGTCGCGTCCGTGCGCGGCGAGCTGCCCGACAGTGCCATGGAGCCGCAAATCCAGCGCGTTGACGTCACGGGACAGGCGATCCTGACCTATGCCGTCAGTGACACCACCAAATCCATCGAAGAACTCTCCTACTTTGTCGATGAAGTTGCCGCGCGCGAGATCAGTGCCGTCGAAGGCGTGGGCAAGGTCACCCGTATCGGCGGGGCCGAGCAGGCAATCGAGGTCAACCTCGATGCCAACCGACTGCTGGCGCTGGGTTTGACGGCAGCTGACGTGAATACGCAACTGCGCCAGGTCAACGTCGATATGGGCGGTGGCGAGGGCGACCTTGCGGGTCAGCAATTTTCCATTCGCGCCCTTGGGGCCGTCGCCACCCTGAACGAGCTGGCCGCGACGCCGATCACGCTTGGATCCGGTCGCACAGTGCGCCTCGACGATCTGGGGACGGTCAGTGACGGATCTGCCGATGCCGCCAGTTTTGCCATGTTCGACGGGAATCCCGTCGTGGCCTTCGGGGTGTTCCGCGCCACGGGCAAGAGCGACCTCGTGGCCGGCGACAATGCCAAGGACGTCATTGCCAGTCTGGAGGCAGCCTACCCCGGCGTGACGTTCTCACTGATCGACGACGCCACGATCTATACCGAAGGCAATTATCATTCGGCCATGGACACCCTTTACGAAGGGGCGGCCCTTGCGATCATCGTCGTGTTCATCTTCCTCAAGAACTGGCGTGCGACACTGATCACCGCCGTTGCCCTGCCGCTGTCGATCATCCCGACGTTCATCGTGATGAACTATCTCGGATTTTCGCTGAACACTGTCTCACTGCTCGGGATCACGCTTGTGACCGGCATTCTGGTCGATGACGCCATCGTCGAGATCGAGAATATCGTCAGACACATCCATATGGGCAAACCGGCTTACGAGGCGACGGAGGAAGCTGCCTCGGAGATCGGCACGACCGTGATCGCGATCAGCTTTACCATCGTCGCCGTGTTTGCACCCGTCAGCTTCATGTCGGGCATCGCCGGGCAGTTCTTCAAGCAGTTCGGCCTAACCGTTGCCGTAGCGGTCCTGTTCTCGCTGCTGGTCGCGCGGCTGATCACGCCGATGATGGCCGCTTACTTCCTGCGCGACGGCGTAGCACCGGAGGAAGAGGAAAAGGACGGCTTCGTCATGCGCAGCTACATGGCGATCCTGCGCTGGACCCTGCGCAACCGCACCATCACGCTGCTTTTGGGTGTTGGCATCTTCGCAGGCTCGATTTTCTCCGCCACACTGCTCCCCACGGAATTCGTGCCGCCTGCGGACACCGGGCGCACCAACATCTCGCTGGAGCTGCCACCGGGATCCAGCATGGATGAGACCCGCGCTGCGGCACGGGCCGTGACCGCCATCGTGCGCGACATTCCTGAAGTCACGAACGTGTTCGTGGACGGCAATTCCGACACCAAAGCCAACATCGTGGTGAACCTCGGCCAGAAGGCCGATCGCGAGCGAACCTCCTTTGTCATTCAGGATCAGATCGACGCGATGCTGACAGACTTTCCAGATGTCCGCCTGACGGTTCTGAATGAAAGTGGTGGACGTGATATCGCGATGAGCGTGCTTGGCGATACCGAAGAGGCTGCAGCCGCTGCGGCCAAGCAATTTGCGACAGCGATGAATGGCCTGCCTGAAGTCTCAGGCGCATCGACCACATCATCGCTGACCCGGCCGGAAATTCAGATCACTCCGAAGTCCGAGTTGGCCGCTGAAATGGGTGTCACCGCCGCAGCACTCGCAAACACGATCCGCATCGCGACCATCGGCGACAGCGGGGCAAACGTCGCCCAGTTCAACACAGGCACCCGTCAGGTGCCGATTCTGGTCCGGCTGGCCGAAGACGTGCGCAACGACCTGACACTGATGGGCGGATTGCGCGTCCCGAGCACGACCGGCGCACCGGTCCCGCTGGGAGCCGTCGCTGACGTGGCGCTGTCGACGGGTGCGAGCTCGATCGAACGCTACGACCGGCAGTTCCGCACGTCCGTAGAAGCAGACCTGTCAGGTGGGGCCCTTCTGGGTCAGGCAACGGCAGCTATCGATACCCTCCCGATTGCGACGGACATGCCGGAAGGCACCGAGATCCAGAGCGCCGGCGACGCCGAAGTCATGGGCGACATCTTCGGCCAGTTCGCCATCGCGATGGGGGCGGGCATCCTGCTGGTCTATGTCGTGCTGGTGCTGCTGTTCTCCAGCTTTGTCACCCCGATCACCATCCTGCTGTCACTTCCCCTCGCCATCGGCGGCGCGATCTTCGCACTCTACATCTATGGCTCCGGTATTGGCCTGTCGGTCATCATTGGCTTCCTGATGCTGATGGGGATCGTGACCAAGAACGCTATCATGCTGGTAGAGTTCGCCTTGGAAGCCATGTCCGGCGGCGTCGACAAGGCAGCTGCCATGCTCGACGCCTGCCACAAACGCGCCCGCCCCATCATCATGACGACCATCGCCATGACGGCAGGCATGGTCCCCTCGGCCCTTGCGGTCGGGACAGGCGGTGAGTTTCGGGCTCCCATGGCGGTCGCGGTAATTGGGGGCCTGCTCCTCTCCACTGTCCTGTCTCTCCTGTTCGTGCCGTCGTTGTTCAGCGTGATCGACAGCCTCAAGACAAAAGCCCGTGGCATGCTGGTCAATACGTTCGGCGCCAACCAGCCCGTGCCGGAGGAGGCAAAATGAGCAAGTCAGACCCGACGCGCGAAAATTGCCTGTGCAAGGGCGCTCTGCTCGGCCTGATCGCAGTCGTGGTCTGCCTTGCAGGCGCGGCTTCGGCGGGGGAGCCAGCCACGACCGCTGACATCTCGGGGACTTTCGCGACGTCGAAAAGTTCGGCTGATGGCAAACGACCGCAAGGTGTGAATGCGGCCACGACCACGGCGACACGCACTGCCATGGGTCTTTCTACCAATGCTGTCTCTCATTGGGGTATTGGCCTTTTCCTCAATACTCAGCCCCGGATTGCCGATGCCTCGTGACCACGTGCAGACAGTTGAAACCGCCAATGTTCTGGTCGTCGACGTCTCCGTGTCTGGCGATCATTTCTGGCTGCACTTCCCGCGCGGCTCAAGTCGCGCCTACCCCTTATCGTCTCTTCGGCAACAACGGCGGTACTACCGGCGCTTAGCGCGACACCACAGCCATCCGTCGTATGACGCCATCGCGAGCGCGTTGGAAAAGGTGAACCTTTGAAGGAAGCCTCCCCATTTTCACGTTTCTGGATTTGCCGGGACGGACGGAAAGCATACGATGCGTGGTTTGATTGGTGACTCTGTGTGGCGTCCGCCCCAGGGCTTTTGAGCGTTCCGCACCTGACCAATTATAAGGAAATCATTGAACCGATGAGAATCTCTACGTGGACACTGACTGCCATCTGCTGCGGTCTTATCATCTCAACGCTGTCAATTGGATGGATTCCAACCCTTACGTCAGAAAAGGGGGGCGTGGAATTGGCAGGCTTGGGCGCATTTGCGCTGGCGGCCGTCTTTTCGGCATGGCGATTCGGCTTGGACGACCTATCGATATGGTGGCCAGTTCCAATGATTTTGGTCCTGTTTTGTCTACGTGAACTCGATATTCATAACAGCTTTTTTGAGCCCGGGATTTTGCAGACCGCAATATTTAGCAGCGTGGCTCCAATGTGGCAAAAGGCAGTCTCTGCCGGAGCGATGCTGGCTGTGCTCGGCGTCGTTTTACGCTTTTTGCTGTTAGCACTTCCATCATTTTGGTATGGGCTGAACCGGCGGACGGGCTGGGCCTGGTCCATTGCGGTCGGATTGCTGATGGCAGTGGGTGGTGTCATTCTTGACGGAGCCCCACGCAAAGCGGCAGCACTTGGTCTTTATCTCAATCCGTTCTACGGCAGCGTCTTTGTCGCAATCGAGGAAATTCTTGAGATGGGCTTTGCCGTGTCGCTGGTTTTCGCGATCGGAACTTGGCGGCCAGAGATCCGTTCCACGGCTCAAAATCCGTCCAGAACGAAAGATGATCTTTTTACAACGGTCCAGATTTCCGACCACGTCAGATGAGCATTACCTAAAGCGCAGAACGCATCATATTCTTTCCAAGGAATGCCGAACACTTCAGAGATCGACGCTCTCTGTGCCCAGAAACGATCTTCCGTGAGGCGGAGGGCCACAACCCCGCGACATACGTCTGGTTTAATATAGCGGGCCAAAATAAGCAGCCACCATTTGCCCTGACAGGCGACTGGCGGTCCTACAATGGGAACTACGGTGGTGGCGATCTGTGCGAGATGGTGACCAGCTCAATGGTCACGACAACACCGAATGCTTTGGTGAAGGACACCCACCCAGACCGGATGCCGATGATCTTCGCCCCCGCGGACTACACGCAGAGCCTGACCGGCACGCCGGACGGGGCCTTTGCGCTGATCAAACCTTTTCCGGTCGAGCGTATGGTGGTCCATCAGAGCGTAGAGGCGCTGAAATCTGACCACGGCGGCATGACGGCCGCCGGACCGACAGTTCCTCTGGCAGATTAAACGATCAGGAATTCTTCTTTGGACTGACCGTTTTCCAACGCGTCTTTCATCCAGTCCGGCTGACGACCGCGGCCGGTCCAGGTCTGCTCGGGATTTTCAGGATGACGGTACTTCGGCGGCGAAACGGCTTTGGTCTTCTTGACCTGTCCACCGGTCAGCTCCGACAGGGTAAACCCCTTTTCACGTGCAGCGGCATCAGCTGCGGCAAGTGCCTCTTTACGCTGCTTGTCTTGGTACCCGTCGACGGCCTTGTTCACACTTTTTTGGAGCTTTTTGAGCTCGTCCAGCGTCATGTTGTCCAGATCGATGTCTGCCATTTTCTTTCCCTTGTTTCATTGTCGTTCCAATGCGGTGTGCCGCTGTTGCCATTCAATAAGATGCAGGGTCAAGTGAAATGGACAATTTCTTCGGTTTCTTTCCGAAGCAATCCAGCAACTCGCTCCTCTCTCTATATCTTAATGAATGGCCGATCATAGCCACATTTGCGTGCCACACGATTGCCACTGCTAGTTGGATCACGCACCAGAAGCGAAGACACTGCATAGGAACGTCTGATCAACGTTCCCAGCTGCGCTGAGGCTGCCGCCTGAGCGCTTTTGGGGGCGCCTTTCGGAGGCGAAAGCGGTCTAAGTCATGCTCTCAATGCCGCTCTTGCGGCCTGACACCCGTTTCCGGGCGGACTCGTCCTCATGCCATCAGCTTCCGTCGCACGAGGAAGAGGTTGCCGAGCGCAAACAGCGTGAAGAGCTGAGCCCGGTTCTTGGCGAGGCCGCGGTAGCGAGTCTTCACATGGCCAAACTGGCATTTGATGACACGGAAGGGATGCTCGACCCTGGCCCTTACCTTGGCGATGATGCGGTTGGTGCTTTCCTCAAGTGGATGCAGGTTGCCGCCCTTTGGGGCTTTGCGCATGACGCCCCAGAACTGGCCAGGGCCACTGAACGCGGCCGCGCGCTCAAAGCCCGGCAGGCCTGCGCGATGCCACTGGCAAGGTCGGGATCGTGGCGGGCGGACGCCGCTACCGCGCCTTGGCCCTTTTGCAGGACGACCCCCGGTTTCAGATCGTCACCGTCCGCATGGCCCCCGATCAGGCGACCGCCGCGTTTTGGGCGACAAGTGAAAACGCGCAGCGCGAGGACTTGCACCCCGCAGACGAAATCCGCGACTTTGGCGTGATGGAGAAGCGCGGCGTGAAGGTCGCAGACATTGCCGTCGCCTATGGCGTCACCGAGGAGCACGTTTACCGCCGTCTGGCCCTGTCCACTCTGCCCGCCCCAGTGCTGGACGCTTTGCGGGACGGCAGCGTGAGCCTGTCCCAAGCCGCCGCGTTCACGATCAGCGACGACGAGGCCCTGACCTTGGAGGTGTTGGCCCTTCACATGGAGCAAATCGCCAAAGGCTACGGCGGGTTGAACGACCACACCATCAAGACCCGCCTGAAACCCGGCAGCGTCAAAGGCACCGACCGCCGCGCCGTGTTTGTCGGAGAGGCAGACTACAGGGCCGCAGGAGGTCGCATGGGTGGCGACCTGTTTGCTGACGTGACGACCTTTGACGACCCCGCCATTCTGGACGAGGTTTTCGCCGCCAAGCTGGCCCAGACCGCCGCCGACTATCCCGCCGCACACGGCTGGAAATGGGCCGAGGCGATCACCGACAGCTACATCAGCTATCAATTCGATCAGGACCGCAAATTCGGCAAGGTCTATCCCGTCGAAGGCGAACTGACCGAGGCCGAGGCCGAGGCCGAGCGTTACGACGCACTGGCAGAATTGGCGAACGGCGATGCACTGGACGAGGAAGGCACAACTGAGCTGGACGCTTTGCAGACCAAGAGGAACGGCGACTTTACCGACGAGCAGCGGGCCACAAGCGGTGTCGTGATTTATGTCACCAACGACGGCAGGGTGATGGTCGAGGCCGGTTTCATTCGGGCCGAGGACAAGGCCGCAGCGGTCGAAGCAGGTATCTTGCAGCCGTCGCGCCATGCCACGACCGAGTCAGCGCCGAAATCGCCTATCTCTGACACCTTGCGCGGCGATCTGGACCGGATCGGCACAGGCGCACGTCAGAACGCGATGCTGGACGATCCGAAACTGGCGTTGCACCTGCTGGCCTTCCAGCTTTGCGGGAGGGTGAGCAAATTTTCAGGTCGTGAAAAACAACAGATTGGATCAGGCGGCTGATTCAGCTCGAGACCAGCTGCTTTTTCAACCTGACCGACGCCCGAGTGAAGGCTCTGGCCAACGTTCCGATCCTCGTGATGTTCGGTGACTGCATAGGGGACAGCCCCGCGGGGGCCTGCGCCAAAGAGATGGCGCAGATCGAAGATGCCGGGGGCGACATCACCTTCATTGCGCCTCCCGACATGCAGATCGACGGCAGCACCCACATGTTCATACAAGACAAGAACAATCTCCAAGTCGCGGACATGCTAATCGACTGGATCGACGCGCGCGTTACGGATTAGGGTCCCGACCTGGACCAAAGTCTGCCGACTGAAATCCACGTGCGGTCAAGACGCCACGGTACCAAGACTTGAAAAAGGTGCCAATCAACCGTCGGTGTTACCGCTGACGGGTCTTCCAGTCGGGATGGATCCAGGGCTGTTCGTTCGCCGCAGGCAGAGGATCGCGGCCTAGGATGTGGTCCGCCGCCTTTTCGCCGACCATGATCGAGGGGGCGTTCAGGTTGCCGTTGGTGATGCGCGGGAAGATCGAGCTATCGGCCACCCGCAGGCCGTCGACACCGATGACACGGCACTGGGGATCGACGACCGCGAGGGGATCGTCCGCAGCACCCATCCGGCAGGTGCCGCAGGGGTGATAGGCGCTTTCGGCGTGTTCACGGATGAAATCATCAAGCTCTGCGTCGGACTGCACCGTGGCACCCGGCTGGATCTCGTGACCGCGGAAGGGGGTGAAGGCCTCTTGGGCAAAGATCTCTCGGGTCAGGCGGATGCAGGCGCGGAAATCCTCCCAATCCTGCGGGTCGGACATGTAGTTGAAGCGGATCAACGGATCGGCGGCGGGATCGGCGCTGGCGAGCGTCACGCTGCCGCGCGAGGGCGAGCGCATCGGTCCGACGTGGGCCTGAAAGCCGTGGCCTTCGGCGGCGACCTTGCCGTCGTAGCGGATCGCCAGCGGCAGGAAGTGGAACTGGATATCGGGATACTCGACCCCGGCGCGCGACCGCACGAAGCCCGCACTTTCGAATTGATTCGAGGTGCCGAGGCCGCGCTTGCCCAAGAGCCATTGCGCGCCGATCAGCATCTTCCAGAAAAGCTTCCAGTAGGTGAAAAGCGTCACCGGCTGGGTCGCGGCCTGTTGCAGGTAAAGCTCCAGATGGTCCTGCAGGTTCCGCCCGACGCCCGCACGGTCAGCGACGAGCGGGATGCCATGTTCCGCCAGATGCGCCGCGGGGCCGACGCCGGAGAGCATCAGCAGTTTCGGCGAGTTGATGGCGGAGGCGGCGATGATGACTTCGACATTTGCGTCGATGACTTCGGTCACGCCGCGGCGCTTGACCTCGACCCCGGTGGCGCGGCCGTCCTTGATGATGACGCGCCGGGCAAAGGCGCGGGTGACGCGGGCGTGGCCGGTCTTCTGCGCGGGGCGCAGATAGGCGTTGGCGGCGGACCAGCGGCGGCCGTGGTAGATGGTGGCATCGAACGGGCCGAAGCCTTCCTGCTGCTGGCCGTTGTAGTCGTCGGTCGCGGGATAGCCCGCCTGCTGGCCCGCCTCGACGAAGGCCTTGACCAGCGGGTTGCGGCGCGGCCCGCGGGAGACGTGCAGCGGCCCGTCGGTGCCGCGCCAATCCGGATCGCCGCCGTGGATGCCGGCGTGCCAGTGCTCCATCCGCTTGTAGTAGGGCAGCACGTCCGCATAGGCCCAGCCCTGCGCGCCCATCTCGGCCCAGGTGTCGAAGTCGCGGGCGTGGCCGCGCACGTAGACCATGCCGTTGATCGAGGACGACCCGCCGATCACCTTGCCGCGCGGCGTGGCGAGGGTGCGGTTCCCCAGATGCGGTTCCGGCTGGGTGCGAAAGCCCCAGTCGTAGGTCTTCATGTTCATCGGGTAGGACAGGGCCGCGGGCATCTGGATGAAAGGCCCAGCGTCGGAGCCGCCATGTTCGATGATCAGCACATCCTTGCCCGCCTCTGCCAGCCGGTAGGCGATGGCACAGCCCGCACTGCCCGCGCCGATGATGACGTAGTCAGCCTGCATCAGAACGGCGCCTCGACCGGGTTCATGGCGACGTAGACGCCCTTGATCTGGGTGTAGAACTCCACCGCGGCCTTGCTGTTCTCGCGGCCGACGCCGGACATCTTGGACCCGCCGAAGGGAGCCTCGACGGGGGCGAGGTTGTGGGTGTTGATGTAGCAGGTGCCTGCCTCGAACCCAGCTGCCATGCGGTGGGCGCGGGTCAGGTCCTTGGTGAACACGCTGGCGGCGAGGCCGTAGGGCGTGGCGTTGGCGCGGCGCAGGGCTTCTTCCTCGGTATCAAAGGTAAGGACCGACATGACGGGGCCGAAGATTTCGTCCGTGGCCAGCGCCATGTCGTCGGTCACGTCGGCAAAAACGGTCGGGTCAAGGAAGAAGCCGTCGCGGTCCGGACGCGTGCCGCCGTGGACCAGACGCGCGCCGGCGGCGACGCCTTTCGCGATGCAGGCCTCGACCAGATCGCGCTGCGTGCGGCTTACCATCGGGCCGAAGTTCGTAGCCATGTCCATCGGGTCGCCCATCACCACATGGGCGAGGCGTTCGGTCAGGCGTTTCAAGAAGGCATCGACCAGCCCGCGCTGCACGAAGACGCGCGTGCCGTTGGAACAGACTTGGCCCGTAGAATAAAAGTTGCCGAGGATCGCGCCGGAGACGGCGTCTTCAAGGTCCGCATCGTCGAAGACGACCTGCGGGGACTTGCCACCCAGCTCCATCGTGACGTTGCGCAGACCTGCGGCGGCGGCGGCATAGACCTTTTGCCCCGTCGGCACGGAGCCTGTCAGCGAGACCTTGGCCACGCGCGGATCGGTGATCAGCGACGCGCCCACGGCCCCCATCCCCTGCACCACGTTGTAGACGCCCGGCGGTGCGCCGGCTTCGGTCAGGATTTCGGCGACCTTGAGGGCACAGAGCGGTGTCGTCTCTGACGGCTTGAAGACCATGGTATTGCCGCAGGCGAGTGCTGGCGCGCCCTTCCAGCAGGCGATCTGGGTGGGATAGTTCCACGCGCCGATGCCGACGCAGACACCCAGCGGTTCGCGCCGGGTATAGACGAAGTCGCCGCCCGCGAGCGGGATGTGTTCGCCGGTGATCGTGGCGGCCATGCCGCCGAAGTATTCCAGCGCGTCGGCACCGGAGGTTGCGTCGGCCACGGTGGTTTCGGACAAGGGCTTGCCGGTGTCATAGCTTTCCAGCACCGAAAGGTCGTGGTTGCGGTCGCGCATGATGTCGGCGGCGCGGCGCAGGATGCGGCCGCGTTCGGTGCCGGTCATCGCGGCCCATGCGGCCTGCGCGTTTTTGGCCGACTGGAGCGCGCGGTCGATGATCGCGGGGGTGGCGGCGTGCACGCGGGCGATGACCTTGCCCGTGTAGGGGTAGATCACGTCGATCGGCTCACCTGCGGTGTCTTCGACGTATGCGCCGCCGATGAAGTGGCTGGCGGTGGGTTGTGTATTCATTGTGGGGGCCTCCGGCGGGAGTTTATCTGGCCAGATGAATGCAGATCATTCATCGCGGGGGAAACGTTGGTTCGATTCAAGGACGTTGAGGTCCATATGGTTGCGCATGTAACGCTCTGACGCTTTTTGCAGCGGTTGATAGTCCCAAGGGTAATAGGACCCATTGCGAAGCGCTTCGTAGACGACCCAGCGCCCGGCCTGACTGTGGCGCACGTCGGCATCGAAGCGGTCGAGATCCCAGCGCGCCTCGGCTTTCGCGCGGATCGCAAGGCGGGTGTCCTGATGGTCCGGGTGTTGGGCGAGGTTGGTCAGTTCGTGCGGGTCCGCGTCCAAATCGAAGAGCTGGTCCGGATCCGGAGCACACATGTTGAACTTCCACTTTCCATCGCGGAGGGACACCATCGGTGCAATGGTGCCTTCAGCCGCATATTCCATTGCGACAGGAGCGTCGCGTTTGACGCCTTGCCCTTGCGTTACGAGGGATTGCCCCTCGGTCCACGCCATGACTTCTGACATATCGACACCGGCGAGGGCGCAGAGTGTTGGACATATGTCGATACTGCTGACCGGATCGAAAACGAGACCCGGCTCCATCTGGGGCGCGGCGATCATCAGGGGCACGCGGGCCGAGCCGTCGTAGAAGCTCATCTTGAACCACAAACCACGCGCGCCCAGCATGTCCCCGTGGTCGGATACGAATATGATGATCGGGTCCTGGCCGGTATCTTCCAGCACCTGCATGATCTGGCCCACTTTATCGTCGATGTAGGAGATATTGGCGAAATAGGCGCGGCGGGCCGTGCGGATGTGGTCGTCGGTGATATCGAAGTTGTCGCGATCGTTGGCGTCGAGGATCCGCTGGCTGTGCGCATCCTGTTCTTCGTAGGGGATCGGGCCGATCTCTGGCAGCAGATGTTCGCAGTCCTCGTAGAGGTCCCAGTATTTGCGCCGAGCGACGTAGGGATCATGTGGGTGCGTGAAGCTGACGGTCAGGCACCATGGCCGCGCATCGTGACCACGGGCAAGGTCGTAGAGCTTGCGGGTCGCGTGATAGGCGACCTCGTCATCGTATTCCATCTGGTTGGTGATCTCGGACACACCGGCACCGGTGACAGAGCCCATGTTGTGATACCACCATTCGATCCGTTCGCCCGGCTTGCGGTAATCAGGGGTCCAGCCGAAATCGGCCGGGTAGATATCGGTCGTCAGGCGTTCTTCAAACCCGTGCAGCTGATCGGGACCGACCATGTGCATCTTGCCGGAGAGAGCCGTCTGATAGCCGGACCTGCGCAGATGGTGCGCGTAGGTCGGCAGCGAAGATGCGAACTCTGCCGCGTTGTCGTAAACGCCGCTGCGGCTGGGTAATTGCCCCGTCATGAATGACGCCCGCGCCGGGGCGCAGAGCGGTGAGGCCGAGTATGCGTTGCGAAACCGAGTGCTGCGGGCGGCCAGCTCCTTGAGGTGGGGGGCGTGCAACCAGTCGGCGGGGCCGTCGGGAAACAGCGTCCCGTTTAGCTGGTCGACCATAATGATCAGGATATTCGGTTGAATCATGCGGCACCTTTCAACGTGCGAAGAAATTCCAGAACCTTGCTGCCACCATCGGTGTCACCGGCAGCAAAGACCCGTCGAATGTAGACGCCATCAATCAGGGACGCGATCAGGTCGGCAGCCCCTTTGGGATCGGCGACCTGACCGCGCAGCGCATGGGTCAGGTTGGAGCGCAACCGCCGCTGGTAGAGCCGCAAAAGGCGCAGGGCTGCGGGGTTGGTCTGGGCCTGCGCGTAAAAGCTCATCCAGGCGCTGACCGTGCCCGAATCAAAGCAGGACGGCGCAAAGCTGGCTGTAACGATTGCCTCGGCCCGGTCTGGAATGCGCCGCAATGCGATCAGCACCTCCTCATGGTATTGCCGCAGTATCTCGCGCATCGCAGCGAGAAAAATTTGGTCTTTGCCACCGAAATAATGATGGGCCAATGCCGTCGACATGCCAGCACGCTTGGCAATTCGGCTGACAGTGATATTCAATGTCCCAGCCGCACCGACTTCGACGATCGTTGCTTTGACCAAGGCCGCGCGGCGTATCGGCTCCATTCCAATTTTCGGCATATTGGTTGTCTCCTTGTTCGCAGCGTGTAACCTGTTATCCATTGACCAATCAATCAACAATAAACCGGGAGTTTGCCAATGACCTTCAAGACCGCTCTATCCGTACTGGCACTTTGTGCCGCGACCCCTGCCCTTGCGCAGGGCGCCTGCTCAACCGTCACGATGTCGGATGTGGGCTGGACGGACATCACGACGACCACCTCGGCCACAAAACAGGTGCTGAACGCGCTCGGCTACGAGACCGACGTGAAGATCCTGTCGGTGCCCGTAACCTTCGCCTCGCTCGAATCCGACGACGTGGACATGTTCCTTGGCAACTGGATGCCGGCGCAGGCGGGTGCCATTGGTCCCTACATCGAAAGTGGCGAGATCGAGAAGGTCGCAACGAACCTGACGGGCACGAAGTACACGCTGGCCGTGCCGGCCTATACCTACGAGAAGGGTCTGAAGACCTACGCCGACATCAATACGTTCGAGGATGACCTCGACGGCAAGATCTACGGCATCGAGCCCGGCAACGAAGGGAACGGCTATCTCGTGTCGCTGACCGAGAAGGCCGATTCCGGTCTGGACAGCATGGAAGTCGTCGAGTCATCCGAACAGGGCATGCTGGCGCAGGTCCGCCGCCTTTACGACAAGCAGCAGGACGTCGTGTTCCTGGGCTGGGAGCCGCACCCGATGAACGCGAACTTCGAACTGAAGTATCTGCCGGGCGGCGAGGACTTCTTCGGTGAGGAAGGTGCTGTCGATACCGTGACGCGCAAGGGCTATACAGCCGAATGCCCGAACGTCGGCAAGCTGTTGTCGAACCTCGCGTTCACGCTGCCGATGGAAAACGGCATCATGGGCCAGATCCTGGATGACGGCATGGATCCCGACGCCGCCACCCTGGCCTGGATGAAGGAAAACAAGGACGCGGTCATGGCCTGGGTCGATGGCGTGACGACCGTTGACGGTGGCGACGGCGCCGCCGCCGTCTCGAAAGCCTTCGGCTACTGAGGCTGACCGTCCGGGGCGGCCCGTCGCTTCTGTCCGTGCGGCAGCGGCGGGTCGCCCCCGGTCCGTTCCGTTCCATTCTGGCGTCAAAGGACTCGCATGACCTGGATTACTGACCACAAGATCCCTGTGGGCGATGCTGCGGAAGCCGTCTTCGACTGGATGCAGGATTATATGGGGTGGTTCTTCGACGGACTCGCCACCGTGATGGAATGGATGATCGACTGGGTCGAGTACCTCCTGCTCGCGCCCAACGAATACATCGTGGTCGCCGTGTTCGTGGCTTTGGCCTACATCCTGCAGCGCAACTGGAAGACCTGCCTGCTCGTGCTCGTCGGGTTCCTCTTCATCCTCAACCAGAACTACTGGAAGGAAACCATGCAGAGCATGGCGCTGGTGCTGTCGGCCTGTGTGGTCTGCATGGCAATCGGCGTCCCGACCGGGATCGCCATGGCGCATCGCCCGCGCCTCTATAAATCTGTCGTGCCGGTCCTCGACCTGATGCAGACACTGCCGACTTTCGTTTATCTTATCCCGGCCATCGTCTTTTTCGGGATCGGCACGGTGCCGGGGCTGATCGCCACCGTGGTCTTCGTTCTGCCAGCATCCATCCGGCAGACGCAGCTTGGTATCGCATCAACACCGACGCCCTTGATCGAGGCAGCACAGGCCTTTGGCGCGACCAGGCGGCAACTGCTGTGGAAGGTCGAGTTGCCCTCGGCCACGCCGCAGATCATGTCCGGGTTGAACCAGACGATCATGTTGTCACTGTCGATGGTTGTCATCGCGGCACTGGTGGGTGCGAACGGCCTCGGCGTCCCGGTGCTACGCGCCTTGGGTCAGGTAAATACGTCGCTCGGCTTCGAAAGCGGGTTCATCATCGTAGTGGTGGCCATCATCCTTGACCGCATCCTGAGGGTAAAATCATGAGTGCCGTCGAATTCGACAATGTCTCGATCGTGTTCGGCGATGCGCCAGATAGCGCCCTGCCCATGATGGATGCCGGCGATGAACGATCCAAGATTCGTAAAGAGACGGGGCAGGTCTTGGGCGTTCACAATTGCAGTCTGACGGTCGAAGAGGGCGAAATTCTTGTCCTTATGGGGCTGTCCGGATCCGGCAAATCCACGCTGTTGCGGGCCGTCAACGGACTGAACCCCGTGGTGCGTGGCGATGTGCGCGTCAGGACGCGCGACGGCATGCAATCCGTGACAGACGCCAACGCCAAGGCGTTGCGCAATCTCCGGCTGCACGATGTAGCGATGGTCTTTCAGCAGTTCGGCCTGCTGCCTTGGCGGACGGTGCGCGACAACGTTGGCCTTGGGCTGGAACTGGGCGGGCAACCCGTGGCCAAGCGGAGGGCGCGCGTCGATGAAGAGTTGAAGCTTGTCGGTCTTGCCGACCGTGCCGATGCGCTAGTTGGCGAATTATCCGGCGGCATGCAGCAACGGGTCGGGCTTGCCCGCGCCTTTACGACCGACGCGCCGATCCTGTTGATGGACGAACCTTTCAGCGCCCTTGACCCCCTAATCCGCACCCGGTTGCAGGACGAACTGCTCGACATGCAAAAGGCCCGCGGTCGGACGATCATCTTCGTTAGTCACGATCTGGACGAGGCGTTTAAAATTGGGAACCGCATCGCTATCATGGAAGGTGGACGGATCGTGCAGACCGGGACTCCGCGCGAGATCTTTACGTTGCCTGCCAACGACTACGTGGCAGAATTCGTCGCCCACATGAATCCATTGGGCGTGCTGACGGCCCGCGATGTGATGATCCACGGTACGGTCGAGGGCCTTGCCGTAGATGCTGAAACGCCAGTGCAGCAGATCATAGACCGAATTACATCGGATGGCAGCCTGAACGTCACCTCCAACGGTGTCGCCATCGGTCAGATCACGCAGGCTTCACTGCTGATGCGTCTGGGAGGGCAGCATCGTCCGACAGTTGCTGCTGCAGGATAAAAGCAACGCTATTTGCGGCTGAGAAGTGTAATGGCGGGGTCGTATGACGCCCCTCGAGGGGCAGACCTGTTATGAGCCATTATGGCCTACGTTTCGTGGGGCGGTCATTTGTTGACTGCTCGGACTCTGTTGCGCAACTCAGCTGATGAACGGGGCTAACCGTGCGTATTCCGGAGTCATCCGGCCACTGCTTCCGAAAGTATCCGGCCACCCATTCCGATTTTATCCGGCCACTGATTCCGGGGCATCCGGCCACTGAACCGCGCCGGGTTTGCCGGAGACTTGAAACCTGAGAAGGATGAGAGTCATGGAAAAGAGCAAGATGGCCAACCGCTATTCACCGGAGGTCCGCGCCCGCGCGGTGCGGATGGTGCTGGAACACCAGAGTTCCTATGAAACGCAGGGCGCCGCGATAGCGGCGATTGCACCGAAGATCGGCTGTATTCCGCAGACGCTTGCAGTCTGGCTGAGGAAGGCCGCAAAGGACGCTGGTGCGGCGGGTGGCACGAGTAGCGACGAGCGCGATCGGATCAAGCTGCTTGAACGCGAGAACCGAGAGCTGCGTCAGGCGAATGAGATCCTCCGCAAAGCATCAGCTTATTTCGCTCAGGCGGAGCTCGACCGCCCGTTGAAGCGATGATCGGGTTTATCGACGATCATCGTGCCGTCTATGGGGTCGAGCCGATCTGCCGGGTTCTGCCGATCGCCCCATCGACGTATTATGCGCACCTGGCCATCCGTGCCGATCCGTCCAAGGCGTCGGCGCGACAACAAAGGGATGCAGCGTTGCGTCCCGAGATTCAGCGGATCTGGGACGCCAACTTCAAAGTCTACGGCGTGCGCAAAGCCTGGCACCAGCTCAGACGGGAAGGCTTCGATGTCGCCCGTTGCACGGTGGCGCGGCTGATGACCCAAATCGGGCTGCGTGGGGCTGTGCGTGGCAAGGTCATCAAGACTACGCAGAGCGATACAGCGGCACCATGTCCGCAAGACAAGGTGAACCGCCAGTTCCGGGCACCGGCACCGAACATGCTGTGGGTGAGCGACTTCACCTATGTCTCGACCTGGGCCGGCTTCGTTTACGTGGCCTTCGTGATAGACACATTCGCCAATCACATCGTTGGTTGGCGGGTATCAGGGTCGGCCAAGACGGACTTCGTTCTGGATGCGTTGGAGCAGGCACTCTACAAACGACGCCCCGATGGTGACGGCAGCCTGGTGCATCACAGCGATCGCGGGTCCCAAGGCGGATTCAACTGGTCGTCGCAACACTCTTAATTTGGAGGTGTTGATGACCACAGCAGGACGGAAGTCGGAGCGCTCGACGCGACGCAAATTATCCTCGCCAGGTCGACCGCCGGTCTGGCAGCGTGAGAATCTGTGCAGGTTCTGGCGGGAAATTGCGGCAGGGCTGTCCAGCGAGGAAGCCGCTGTCGCAGCAGGTGTTTCAGTTCCGGTCGGAACCCGATGGTTTCGGAGTTCTGGCGGAATGCCTCCCACACATCTCGCGCCATCTGCCTCTTCGCTGAAGAGTCGCGGCTTATCCTTTCAAGAACGTGAAGAAATCGCTCTCGAATGCGCCCGGGGCACGGGCGTGCGTGCGATCGCGCGCAAGCTGGGCCGATCACCCAGCACAGTCTCTCGCGAGATCAGGCGCAATTCGGCGACACGCGGCGGAGAGTTCGACTATCGGGCCATTGCCGCGCAGTGGCACGCAGATCGGGCGGCCAGGCGTCCGAAGATCAGCAAGCTCGCGGTCAACCCTGCTCTGCGCACCTACGTGCAGGATCGCCTTTCGGGCCTCATTGCCACGCCGGACGGCATCGCCTTCGATGGACCTGTCGTGGTATGGAGAGGGCGTCGGGCCGTTCACCGGCAGAGCCGACGCTGGTCATCTGCATGGAGCCCCGAGCAGATCTCGCAGCGCCTGAAGGTGCACTTCCCCGAGGATCCGACAATGCGTATCAGCCATGAAGCCATTTATCAGGCTCTCTACATTCAAGGACGCGGCGCACTGAAGAGAGACCTCTCTGCCTGCCTGAGGTCCGGCCGCGCACTCAGGTTACCCCGCGAACGCGCCCGGAACCGCGACAAGGCATTCATGGCTGATGCCCTGATGATCAGTGACCGCCCGGCAGAGATCGCCGACAGGGCCGTTCCCGGCCATTGGGAGGGGGACCTCATTCTTGGTCTCGGCAGCTCGGCGATCGGCACGCTGGTCGAACGCACGACCCGCTTCACCATGCTGCTGCACTTGCCGCGTATGGAGGGGCACGGGGTTGCCAAGCCTGTCAAGAATGGGCCGGCACTTGCCGGCCACGGCGCCGAGGCCGTCCGAGATGCCATCGCAGGGATGATCAACAGCCTGCCTTGCCACCTGCGTCGCTCGTTAACCTGGGATCAGGGCGCAGAGATGGCTCAACACGCACAGCTGCGGATCGATACCGGCCTGGATATCTACTTCTGCGACCCTCAGAGCCCATGGCAGCGCGGCAGCAACGAGAACACCAACGGTCTGCTCCGCCAATATTTCCCCAAGGGCACGGATCTCAGCCAACACGGCGCCGACGAGCTGAGCGCCGTTGCCCATGCGCTGAACACGCGCCCTCGAAAAACGCTGGGCTGGCAGACACCGGCAGAAGCTCTCGACCGGCTGCTCAAACAGGATATGATCGATGGTGTTGCGACGACCGGTTGAATCCGCCCAATACGTTTCCATCCGCTACACCGAGCGCTTGGCCGACGCTGGCATCGAGCCCTCAGTTGGAAGCGTTGGAGACAGCTACGACAATGCATTGGCCGAGACGATCAATGGCCTCTACAAGACCGAGGTCATTCGCCGTCGGGGCCCTTGGAAAAACATTGAGGCCGTTGAGATGGCGACCCTCGAATGGGTGGACTGGTTCAATAACCGCCGGCTGCTTGAACCCATCGGGAACATCCCGCCTGTCGAGGCTGAAGCCAACTACTATGCGCAGCGTGCCGCGCTCGATATGGTCGCGTAAAGTGAAGCAACTGGTCTCCGGCAAACCCGGCGCGGTTCACCCGGGATCACACCGCGACGGCGCTGAAATTACACCACGTGCGCGGACACTACCCATGTTGCATTGGCGACTCAAAGGAGACCGGCTTCACCTTCTAGCAGGCGGAGGCATTGAAACATTGCGACATGTGACGTATGTATGATGACACGTGGCATAGGGAGATTTTTTCCATGGCGATCGTTTCAGGACTTCCTTCAACTATTTCGGCTGCGCCCGAAAACGACGCGATCAGGGCATTTGATCTTCTCGGAGGCGATCAGATCATGAAGAGATCGGTCCGAAATGCGCTGGAGGCTCACGATCTGATTGTCGAAGGCATCCCGTCTCGATCCTTGCTGCATCTCGTCGAAGGCGTGAAAGTTCTTGCCGCCGGTGACGCCCTTAACAAGGCTATCGGGATCAGCATCCGTACGTTGCAACGTCGGAAAGCGGACACTCCTGACAGGGTACTTTCGACCGAGCAAAGCAGCAGGGCATGGCGTTTTGCCGAAATCATCGCTCGGGCAACCGACGTCATGGGAACACAGAAGGCGGCAGAAACCTGGACCCTGGAACCGGCGATAGGTCTCGACAACCGCAGGCCGATCGATCTCCTTGCCTCTTCTGCCGGTGCGGAAGCTGTCGAGGAATACCTGACCCGCATGGACTACGGAGTTTATACGTGACGCCACTTCCGCCGCCCCTTGGAAATGGGGACCTTCGGTTCTGGCGATTGGATCAAGAACGTCACGCTACGACATGGAACACCGGTGAGGGATCCTATCGTGTCGGAGGGCGCTGGAATTCAAAGGGTGTGCGGGCTGTCTACACATCGGTCGATCCTGCGACAGCCATTCTGGAAGTCGCCGTTCACAAAGGCTTCAAGGTTCTCGACACGACCGTCCACATTCTCACCTCTGCAAGAATAACGGATATGGACAATATCTATGTGGTCCAACCAACTGACGTGCCAAACCCCAACTGGCTCGTTCCGGGATCGCACGGTCCGGGCCAGCAGAGCTATGGCGACCAGCTCTTGAACGCTCATCTGTTTTCCCTTCTGCCGTCGACGGTATCACGCCATAGCTGGAACCTGATTTTTGACGCGGATCGCGCCAAGGGATATTTTGAGGATGTGCAACAAGAACGCTTCGGCCTTGATCCAAGACTTCACAGATGAACGAATTCCTATCTTTGACGAAGTTACAAATAGGCCAAGACATTTCCGAATGGCGTCACCGGATTGCCAACTGCTCCATACTTGAGGTGCTACGCGGCTTTGTTGATGCCGTCGGGAGGGGCATCCACGCCATCAACAGAGCCGTCATCCGCCGAAAGTTCTGAGGACTGGTCGGGTAGTCAGAAGTGGTTCGGTTTATCTGAACAGGTTCCGGGTGTTTCTTAAGTGACTCTCAGCCTTGGTTGCGCCGCTACCACGTTTGTCATTGGCTGAGTCTAAAAACCTGTCAATCCTCCTTCAAAGGGGGGATGTTGGGGAATGGGTTGAACTTTCGATCAAATGGATTCCCAGCGGCCAGGATTTCCGGGGTCGTGTAGGTCACGCCTTCAGGAGTAGGGTTCGGCGTGGGAATGACCGCGGCTTGCGTGCGCGACGAGTAAGGGTTGTTCGGATCAGTCAAAATGTCGACCCGCATGATCATGGCTGAGTCTTCGTGGACTGTATTGTGGCAGTGACTGACGTACGCGCCGCCATATTCGCTGAACTGAACTTGCATTCGGACCTCGCCCAGCTCACCAAGGCGCCAGACGTCCTTGCGGGCAAACTTTTCGGTTTTCGACATTGAAGCCTTTCCACGATCAATGGTTACCCCCTCTTCAAAATGCAGGTGAAGCGGATGGTCCCAGCCACCTCCGGGGTTCCTGAGGACCCAATGCTCAATTTCGCCCGGCCGCGGGATCAGCTCGGAAATATGATTGGCATTGAAACCGCCAATCTTGTTGCCATTGACACGCATCGACCAAGGATACACCTCACGGCGTGGACAGGATGGATTGCATTCGCCGGTTCTCCTGTCGACCGGGGTTTCCTCACCACGTTTCAGTTCGATAAACCTTATCCGTGTGGGTTCGACGACAGGGATCTGCTCCGTCAGACGGCTGGGGATCCGACTGCGGTCATTCTGAGTTGCGTAATGGATAACGCCCGGCACATCCACGCTCTCGACCTGGTCGACAATGCGGAACTGGAGAAGGGAACCCGTCGCCGGATCGCCGGACTTCCCGTTATCGGCGGCCTTGTAATCGACCAGACCGCTGGGACCGCGGCCGGTCTTGTGTGTAACCAGATTGACCATGTTGATCCGTTGTCCCACGTCGAAATGGCTGAAGTCGACGACGACGTCAAACCGCTCCGCAACGCCCATCGTGTCGAGCATATTCACCGTGACGGGCCTCTCCAGCAGGTTTCCGTCGGCCGAGATGACCTCCATAGGGACGGTATTCCCAAATGCCGTTTTTAACTGCAGGCGAATGAACCGCGACATGCAGGCATTCAATAGCCGGAACCGATATTTGCGAGGTAAAACATCTATATATGGCTTGTAATTGAAGTTGACGAGCATGAGGTCACCGAGGAAACCATCGGTGTTGAAGATGTCGAAGAAATACTCACCTTCCAGATCCGTTGCGGCATCCGAAATCAGAAGGTTCACGTCAAAGTCGATGTTGCCCCAATCCAGGAGAGAGCCGCTGGGGAACTGCAAGTTGACGCCATCGTCCAACACCTCGTTACCGCGGTCAGGACCGCTGTAATAGTTCACCATGCCAACGTGCCCTTTGTAGACATTCTCAGCTGTGTAGAAGAAGCGGTGGTCGTGAAACCACAGACTGCCCTGAAGCTCGCGGAAGTCACCTTTCACATGCACCAGCCCGCCCTGGCCGTCCGGGCCGGATGCCCGTCTGTCGGTCATATCGGTATTGATCGTGTCGGCGCGGGCTAGCGTCGTGCTCCAATGATAGTCGTAGAACTGGCCCGGGAAGAAATGGGCGTTCGACGCGCCATCGCTTGCTGAGGCGTTATGAGCATTATGATTGTGCGTCGCTTGAGATGTGCTGCCAAATCCCCCGTTCTGCGCTGGATTGACCGGCAGCATGTTGTAGTGCCGGAACAGAACAGGTTCCCCGTAGCGCAGCTTGATGAGAGGGGGCCTGGTGGTGGCCTCACGGCCTTGGCCCTTGGTGAACGTCCAGACCTGGTCCGCCAACTGATAGGGCAGATCAGGATGGAAGTTCCAAGATGGACCCACGGGTGCCAGCGACATCACGTAAGCCTGCTTCGGCAGATATTCAGCCCAGCGTTGATGGGCAAAATAGGCGCCGGGTGGCCGACCTTCATATGGACCAATGCCAGTCCGCGGATTGATATACATCTGCTTTCCGGACATCAGAAAATCGGTATGGTAGGACATCCGGCGGCCGGCAAGTTCTCCTGTTCCGGCCGGGAAGGCCACATCGATCTCGCCACCGCGCATGATGGGTGTCAGAGGGAGCGGCTCCTGTAGCTCAAGTCGTGTCATTTTCTGCGTAAACGGCAGCACCCCGAAGGTCTCGCTCCTCGGAACTCCCGTCAATTGGCCCTTCGCATATGCGCTGCCCGCAAATGGACTGAGGCCATTGATGTTGGTCAATGCGCCGGTTGCTGTGAACACCCCCCACTTCATTAATTCGCGACGACTGACCTGACCCGTGGAGAGCGCTTTGACGACCTCCGCCCTGTTGTTGCGGGCGTTTTGGGCCTCCCGCTGACGGCGCTTGGATTCATGTCTAGAAAGATACATAGTGTGAACCTTCACTATGAAGTTTCGTTGAGTTAAAGATCCGCGACTGAAATCTCCCCGGATCTGATAATCAGCAAAAAATTCGGAAACCGCATGAAGGCGACTCCGAAAGTAAATGACAAAACGTAAATCTGATTTGATAAATCATAACAGTCTTCCGGGCGCGGTCACCGCCCTAAGGTCGCTCGCAGGCTTCAGACCAAGGTCTGATGCTTGGTTCTTGATCTGCCCCAGAAACACGGCCCTCGACAGGTAACACGGCGATAGAGTTCCAGATGCGAACTCCACACATTTTTTGCGCAGTTCATTGATGATGGGAGATCATTGCAGACATTATCTTGCCCGCCGACATTTTCACCCTTCGAGCCAACAGGTTAAGCCCGAAGCCGCGCCGATCGGCCAGGTCGCGGAGGTGTTACAGCAACTTCATGGTTAGACGGTCGGCCCCGTCGACGATGACGAAGGGACATGCAGAGCGTGCCGCCTGAT
Organism: Loktanella sp. M215; assembly: GCF_021735925.1. Classification (NCBI taxonomy): domain Bacteria; kingdom Pseudomonadati; phylum Pseudomonadota; class Alphaproteobacteria; order Rhodobacterales; family Roseobacteraceae; genus Loktanella; species Loktanella sp. M215. The sequence goes on along the minus strand of NZ_WMEA01000004.1, from coordinate 303,425 downwards.
ACTTCACGCCGGACGGCGATCCGGCTGCAACCGTCAGTCGGGCATAGTCGATTTTTCTCGATATTGGCGCCAAGCACTATGTCGATGGTCTTGGGCGTGTTGCTGACCGCAACCGTTTAGAAAGCGGCCCGGCATCGTGTGACCTGCTCCGCCAGCGCCGGGGGAACGGGTTTCATGGCGCCGTAGCCCAGCAGATCCGGGAAACTGGCGAATTCGCGCGCCGATCGCCTCTTTCCAATCCCAGGCCGCCCATGACACACGCCGATGTAGCGGTAGTAAGCACAGGCCTCGGCAAACTCTACGAAGCGTGCATGCTCGCGGCTCGCCAAGAATGGCTGCTCGCAAGGAAACCAATCGTCAGCGGTGTGGAGCCGGAGCCCTCGGACGATCGTCGGTCGGGAAGTCGGATACCGTGGTCGTCATCGGCAACCTCCATGATGGTGGGCGTGCCCGTGTCGCGTTGCTTGGGCTTCGCGCCGCGCCCGCTGGTTGTCCCGCAGCGCCGGTGCGGCCAGATGTTCGGGGCTGAGGGCACGGCAGACGAACCGGCCCTCGTGGTAGACATGCACCTCGGTTAGATCGCGGGGATCGTAGAGCACCGCGACCATCTCGCAGACAAAGGCCGCCAAAGTGGGCTCGACATACCGACGACCGAGGAGGCGGATGCTGTCACGTAGAACCTTACGCGGTTTATCCTGTCCGACGATCGAGGCGACGGTGCCATTCATCGTCTATTGACGGTAGGGCAGGGGTTGTCAGGTTCGGCAATCCTCGAGGATCATTTGCGCGCCCTTGTCGGCAATCATGATCGTCGGCGAATTTGTGTCGCCGCTGGTGATGGTGGGCATTACCGATGCATCGGCGATCCGAAGACCGGCCACGCCGAAGACGCAAAGCCGGTCGTCTACGACGCTTCCGGGGTCCGCTCTGTGTCCCATTTTGGCCGTTCCGACTGGGTGAAAGATCGTCGTTCCAATCTCGCCCGCTGCGCGGATCAGGGCTTCGTCGGTATCATCGACCAACGGCCCCGGCAGGTATTCTTCTAGCCGATAGTCGCTGAGGGCGGGCCCGGCTGCGATCCGGCGCGCCAGCCGAATGGAGCGCACCGCGATCTCGCGGTCGCGGTCAACCGACAGGTAGTTGGGTGAGATCTCGGGCGCCGCCCCAAGATCCCGGCTGGTGATCGCGACGTGGCCCCGGCTTTGCGGGCGCAGATTGCAGATGCTCGTCGTGATTGCCGGAAACCGGTGCAGCGAATCGCCGAACTTGTCCAGCGACAGGGGTTGGATATGCATTTCGAGATCGGCGCGCGCGACGTCCTTGCCCGACCGGGCGAACACGCCAAGCTGCGAAGGGGCCATCGTCATCGGGCCGCGCCGCCGCACGGCATAGTCCACGCCCATCCAGGCGCGGCGGGCAAGGTTCCAGTAGGTCTCGTTCAGGGTGCGTATCCCAGTGACCTTGTAAATCATGCGCAATTGAAGATGATCCTGAAGGTTCGCTCCGACCCCGGGCCGGTCGGCGATGACGGGAATGCCCAGCTTGCGCAGCATCTCACCGGGCCCGATCCCCGAGCGTTGCAGGATCTGGACCGTCCCGATGCTGCCCGCGGCCAGCACTATCTCTCCACGGGCGCGGGCGGTGTGCATCGCTTCGTCCTGCTGCCAGGTCACGGTCGTGGCACGGCCATCCTCGATGCCGATAGTATCGACCAGGCAGCCCGTCTGGACCTCGAGGTTGCTGCGGTGCATCACAGGGGTCAGAAAGCCGCGCGCCGCCGACCAGCGTCGCCCGCGCTTCTGGTTCACCTCGAAATAGGCGCTGCCTTCGTTGTCGCCGCTATTGAAGTCGCGGGTTTCTGGAATGCCCGCTTCAGCCGCCGCACGACGATAGGTGTCGAGCACGGGCCAGCTTATCCGCGGGGACTCGACCCGCCACTCCCCTCCGGCACCATGATAATCCGAGGGACGGGCGTGGTGATCCTCGTGGGCCTTGAAGATCGGCAGGACGTCGTCCCAGCCCCAGCCCTTCAGCCCAAGATCGCGCCAGTGATCGTAATCCGCGGCCTGGCCGCGCATGTATATCATCGCGTTAATCGCCGAACTGCCACCCAAGACGCGGCCGCGGGGATAGGCCAAGGCGCGTCCGTTCAGCCCGGCATTGCCCACTGTGTTGAAACACCAGTCGGCCCGGGGATTGCTGATGGCGAAGAGGTATCCAACGGGTATGTGAAACCAGATCCAGTTGTCGCGTCCGCCGGCCTCCAGCAGCAGGACCCGGGACGTTCCGTCCGCGCTCAGCCGATTGGCTAGTACCGATCCCGCCGAGCCTCCGCCGCCGACGATAAAGTCATAGGTCTGTTCCGTCATGGTCTCGGTGTCCGGGAGATACCGTCCGCCCGGGCTTGTCCCGGTCCGGTCATCCGTGTCAGCCTTGAGCCAACACGAAGTTGCAAACGGAGGGTCCGATCCTGAACATAGCCGCTCCCGCCTTCGACAGCTCCGGCTCCGGCATACCTCTGGCCTGTCTCCATCCCATCGGGCTGGACCACACCTGCTGGAAAAGACTGGCCCTGGCCCTTAATCCCGGCTTTCGCGTCATTGCCTTTGATCTGGCCGGGCACGGGGTGGCTGAAGCGCGCCCTAAAGGGATGACCCTGGCGCAGGATGCCGAGCGGGTCGCGGAGACGCTCGAACGGATCGATTGCGGCCCGGTCGTAACTGTCGGCGTTTCCATGGGCGGGATGGTGGCGCAGGAGTTGGCCTTGGCACGTCCCGATCTTGTCAGCCACCTTGTCGCCGGCGCCTGCCCGCCGCGCATATCGCCAGAGAACCGCGAGAGCCTGCGAGCCCGTGGTCGATCCGCCATTGAAAACGGCATGGCAGCGGTGGCGGACGGGGCGATCGAACGCTGGTTTACCAGCGGATTCCGAACCGATCCGGCGGCGCAGGCCGCTTTCGCAGTTCTGCTGGGACAGGACCCAGTGCAGTTTGCCCGCGCCTGGGAGTCGATCTCGCACTTCGATCTCGCCGACAGCCTGCACCTGATCGTGCAGCCAACTCTCTGCCTGGCGGGCGGCGTCGATGTTGCGACGCCACGCGAGGCGATGGAACGACTTGCGGCGGGGGTGCAGCGCGGGCGTCTGCAGATCGTCGAGAACGCGCCGCACATGCTTCACATCGAAACGGCCGAAGCCTTTGGCGAAGCGGTACGAGCCTTCCTCGACGCCCATTGAGCTGACGGCCTGCGATTTCATCAGACGATCCCCTTCGCCCGCAGCATGGCCAGCTGCTCGGCGCCGATTCCAAGCCCCTCCAGCACGTCCGCGGTGTCCGCGCCCAGCATCGGTGGCGGGCGGTCGGGGCGGAAGGCGGCGTTGGTCATACGGATCGGGCCGAAGACCTGGGGCACCTCTCCCATTACCG
>NZ_WMEA01000003.1 GCF_021735925.1 Loktanella sp. M215 | reverse complement strand
TTTTGCACGAACGCATGGATTTTCTGGTGGCGGCTAAAAGCGAGGCTGTCAGTAGTCTCAGCATCACAGGTCTGATGGTTTGTGATGCCTCTGCAGTTTAAGAAAGTTAATACATATAGCAGCTCCTTTGTTTTTACAATGTTCTTGCATATTTTGGAGAGGGATCGACTACACAGTGTCAGAAATATTCCCAGATGTCTGGGCACTGGGAGCTGCTTACCACTATGACCGAATTTGAAATGCTGGTTCAGCGTGACAGGCTGGAGTGTGGCTGAGGCTGCTAAGGTGCCTTTCGAGATACTCTGAAGGCCACGTCTACCGGTGGAAACGGGGCGAAGAAGTGCACCGCCCAGGACGGTAAGTCATCGATCTGCTGCGTGTGCGTATATCGATACGCACAAGGGCGCACCCACAACCTGAAGGAGCCTTCACCTTCATCGATCCCTTTCTTCGCCGGAATCATGGCGGATTGCGCAAGCGATGGCCAGTGCGGGCGGGCGCGTTGTGTTTACCGCATCCGAAATGGGATGCCTTTGCCCGTGGAAAGACCTATCACGCCAACTTCCCCAGACAACCGGCCGATCGCGGGTGACGATCCGTGAGGTGGACGCCAGCTGACATCCCCGAGCACGACGTTCTGGTTGCAGGTTCGCTTTTCCCTGTCAGCCATTTTCCATCGCGGGCGTCTCAAGAGAAGAATGCTTTTAGGCCGGCTGCACACGGATTTCAGGATGAAACCCGGGGCACGTTGTTCTTCGACGTGCTGCGTGTTCTGATGCACCACCCGGCCGGCAGCGTTCCTGCTGGAGAACGTCAAGAACCTCAAAAAGCCATGACAAGGGGCCGCACGTTTGATGTGATCAAACGCAAGCTGACTGAGGAGCTGGGTTATACGCTGCATACCCGGATCATCGATGCAGCGAACTTCGTACCTCAGCACCGCGAACGGATCGTTATGGTAGGTTTCCGCGAAAAGACCGGCTTTTCCTTCGATGATCTTGTTCTGGCTGGCAGGGCGGGGCGCGGTATGCGCGACGTTCTGCATCCTGGAACCGGGACTGAAGTGCCTGAAAGTCACTTCACGGTAGGTCCCGGATGCAAAGGTGAGCGACAAATATACGCTCAGCGACAAGCTCTGGCAGTACCTGCAGGGATACGCGGCCAAGCACAAAGCGGCCGGCAACGGTTTTCGGGTTCGGTCTGGTGACGCCTGACAGCATCTCGCGGACACTGTCTGCACGCTACTACAAGGACGGCTCTGAGATCCTCGTCAGCCGTGGCCCGGGCCAGAACCCGCGCCGTCTGACACCGCGCGGAATGCGCACGCCTGATGGGCTATGACGACAGCTTCCGGATCCCGGTCTCGGACACACAGGCTTACAAACAGTTCGGCAATTCGGTTGCAGTGCCGGTTTTTTGCCGAGGTGGCCCGCCTGATGCGGCCGCACATTCTGTCGCTGACCGAAGGGCAGGACCTGCGCAAAGTTGGCTGATGTCCATGACCCCGCAACCCGGAGTCGCAATATGGCGGCCATCCGCAGCCGCGATACAAAACCTGAGCTGATCATCCGCAAAGGACTGCACGCACAGGGGTTCAGATTCAGACTGCAGGGCCGTGACCTCCCCGGCAGGCCGGATCTGGTCTTTCCTAAATATCATGCGCTGCTCTGGGTCCACGGCTGCTTCTGGCACGGGCACAGCTGCCCGCTGTTTCACTGGCCTAAGAGCCGTGAGGACTTCTGGCGGGCCAAGATCGGCCGCAATCAGGAACGGGACGCTGCCACATGGACAGCTGCCCGGGCCGCCGGCTGGCGATGTGGCGTTGTCTGGGAATGTGCTCTGAAGGGCAGGGGGCGTCTGTCACCCGGTCATGTCATTGACTCAATAGCGCACTGGCTGTCCTCTGATGCAGATGAATTCTGCATTGAAGGCCAATGGATTGATAACGCCGCTCACCCGCCTGCTTGACCAGATGGCTGCCCATGGGGCGGTACGTTTCTACGCCAAGCGAATTGCTCCGAATGACAACTCAAAAAATCAGGTTTATCTGGGCGGCGGATTTGGCGCCCTGAACATCATTCCGCATGGTCCGGTCGAGGGTGACGACAGTGACCGCGCGGGCAGCGTCGAGACAGGGCCAAAGCCATGGTTCGTTTCTTCTGGCTCGATGCTGACGGCCCGACGCCCGCACCCGATGCGCAGCTAATCCTGTATCCGAAATATCCCGAGGTGCGGATGTCCGGCTTTTTGCGCGGGCGAAAACGTGCACCAGTCGTGCTGATGAGGTCGCGCGACGAAGGCAGAGTGCTGTTTTTGGGGATCTGTGCCGATGGCCGGGTTCTGGGTCATGTCGTTGCAGCTGACGATCCCGTTGCCCACACCTTTGACGCAGCAGCGTCCGGTCTCGGAAACGACCGGCGTCTTTCACGATCTGGAAAAACTGCGCCAAGATGGCACCGACCCGAAGGAAGCACTGCTCGCCGCGCTCCGGCGGATTCACGCCAAAGGCTGGATCGCATCGCAGAAGATGGGCAGGGCAGGGGGTGCCGGCCCCCTACCAGCGCCCGCAACGGCGGCGGCTATACGCTGGAAGCTGAGCTGGGCATCGCTCCGAACGGCTATGCGGATCCGGACTTTATGGGCTGGGAGGTCAAGCAATACGGGGTAAACGACTTTACCAGCTACCGTGCAAAAGGCGCTGTGACCCTGATGACGCCGGAACCAACCGGCGGGCTGTACCGGGATGAGGGTGTCGCGGCGTTTCTGAACCGCTATGGCTATGCCGATAAGTCGGGCAAGGCAGACCGTATCAATTTCGGCGGGATCTACACCGCCAGCCGTGATTTCCACGCAGACACCGGCCTCATGCTGCGCCTTGACGGGTTCGACGCGGCAACGGGGAAGATCACAGATTTCGACGGCGGGATTGTCCTGCTGGACCGCGACAACACTGTCGCAGCTTCATGGGGGTTCCGGGGCATTATGGCCCACTGGAACCGCAAGCACGCCAAGGCCGTCTATGTGCCGTCTCTCATGCAGTTCCCACCGCCGGAGTACAGCTATGGAGGTGTAGTCCAGTTGTGCGAAGGAACTGACGTGCTCCTCCTGCTGGCGGCGGTTTCAGCCGGAAGCGTTTACTACGATCCGGGCATCAAGATGGAAGCTGCGGGATCAGCAAAGCCGCTGATCAAGCGCCGGAGCCAGTTTCGAGTCCGGCACGCTGACTTGAACGCATTATACAGGGGGGCTGAGGAGGTGGCGATAACATAATGACCGCAATACTATGCTCCACATGAATGAGGTCGGCTGAACGCATTGTGGGCAAGTCTGCACCGCGACATCGCAGATTTCCGCCATTTCAGTCTATAGAGTTCAGCTTATGGACTGAAATAGGTTCTTACAAAGATAGTTATTTATCATATAGTACTTTTGAAAAATATAGTGTTTTTTTTTGTATAATTTAGAATACTTCAGAGAAGTCTATCTAGATAGAAAATAACGGGCATCGTATTTTTGGACATAATCGACGCAAAAAGTTCAAACCAAGGATTACCCACATGCCCTCTGATGACGTTCTCTCCTCGCTGCTCTCAGCACCCCCCGATCATCCTCGCGCTTCTCCTTGGAATTAGTGCTGTAGGTGTAGCCGGATTTGCGCTGCACGTAGTCCTTCACGCCATCACGAAGGAACGTCGCAAATGAACATGCGTCAGTGGGTAAAGCTGCCGTCTGCTTGGATGGAAGAAGGCGGGCTTTCAGCCTTCAAGTGGCGTGCCGAGGCCGGGGCATCCGAAACAGCAGCTCTCATGGTTCTGATGGCAATCGCGCATCGCGCTGATCTGGAAAGAGGGCATCGCTCGCGCGACATACAACGACCTGTTTGCCGCAACTGGCGTAAGCCGCACCAAGATTGCCGATGGTCTCGAAATTCTGGCAGCACGTAATTTGGTGATACGCGAAGCTAACGGGCGCAGCACATTCCAACTCACAAACTACGGCAAGGGGCGTCCTTGGGCCGCGCTGCCTGCGAAACCTTTATACGATGGCAATGGAGCTATGCCGATGTTCGAAGACTTCTATCTTCGTAAGGTGGCAGAGCTGGATGCCGTGAAAATCTATCTCGCGCTCGCGGCGCGGCGTGACACTAAACAGAACGTGACCCGGATCACCTACGATCAAATCAGCGACTATGCGGGTGTCCCGATTAAGCGCATTAAGCGCGCTCTTGGGATTCTGAACATCAACGGTCTTGTTACCGTGGAAAGCTATGAGCGGATGGATCGCTTACCCGGTGCATCTCATGGTTACCGACTGAGCCACTTATTTCCAAAATTCCATGCCGGAACAACCGGGCGCACGACGCGCGGACTGGGTGGAGATTCAAAAAATTACGAGTAGCGGAACGGTTATGAACATTTGAGAACGCAAGTATGTGCGTCGGCAAGGGAGATTTAAGTTGAAAAGAAAAATGGCAGCTCTGGTTTTAGGGAATGCGGAGTATCCCGCAGGTGGCGAACTCGAAAATCCTGTCAACGACGCTTTGGACATAAGTGAAAAACTAAAGTCCTACGATTTTGAGGTGATACTCGGGACAGACTGCTCAAAAGCGGCCATGGAAAAAAAGCTTAAAGAATTTGGTGATCTTCTCAAAACCCATGATGTCGGAATGTTTTTTTTTCGCCGGTCATGGTATGCAAATTGATGGTAGCAATTATTTGCTAGCCATCGACACAGACGACTCTTCAGAGATTGATGCAAAATACAGCTCACTCTCCTTGGATAAGGTTGTAGAGGTATTGGCAAAATCCAAGGCATTAACCAAGATTATTGTGTTGGATGCGTGCCGAAACAATCCTTGGAAGAGGGCGTGGCATCGGGATATAGCCATGCGCGGCCTTGCGTCTGTTTATGCCCCGAAAGGCACGATCATAGGATTTGCAACGTCCCCCGGTGAAACCGCTGCTGATGGGGTCGGACGGAATGGCACTTATACTGAGGCTCTGTTGCAGCACATTGACACAAAAGACTGCCCCATCGAGACAATGTTCAAGCGGGTAAGAAACACCGTCGCCGCCGCCAGCCAAGGTAAGCAGACTACATGGGAACACACATCCTTAGCCGGTGAGTTCTATTTCAATCTAGGTATCGACAAAATAGTTAAGGAATATGACGAAACCGCTCTTGCAGATGGCCTGTTTGGCCTCGACAACTCTAAGTTGTCACATAAAATTATAGAAGGTTTGAAGAGCTATAATTGGTATGTTCAAAATCCGGCATTACTGAAGCTTGATGAAAAAAGCGTTAAGCCGATGAGTATTAACAACCTATTCGTCCTTGGTCGAAATATATATCAAGCCGCTTGTGGATCATCTGGAGCCGCTGACGTTTTTATCGAAGACTTCAAATCGCGCACTGCACAGTTTGGCAAATTGAAGCGGAAGGCGTTGTTAGACGGGATGCTATTCGAGATATTTTTTGACTCGACAGGTAACCTCCGCCCCAAGATCAAAAGTAAATATTTTGACGAAGTATTTGACTTACAAAAAATACCCGAACTTAAGGCGAGTTTTGAATTTATTGCGGACACACTATCGGCTGCGGGCGCAAACTTCATCCAACTACTGGTCGTGGGCACGTACTGGACGTTACCGTTTCAACAAAGAAAAAAAAAAGAAAGGCTATCTTGTTGAATCAGTATTTATAGGCGGACTGGATTTATTTCAGCGTCCGGAAAGCGATTGGGATGACCTCGATGGTATACCGTTATACTCTAAAACTATCATTGAGAGACTGAACGCAAACCTTTCCCACGAACTTGTCGTCCCTCAGCGCCTGCTGAATGTGACCTACACCCCTGCATCTGTTGATGAAGACGATGTAATCCTCATCCCGCACGGATGGAGCATCAAAAGATGATTAGGCCCGCAATCAAGCTAACCTACGCTGCTGTGTTCGACTCTCCAGCCACGCCCAGTTCTTCACTGGATTGCGTTTCGCCAGATAGGTCTGCGCGATCATCAGAGATGGTATTTGCGGGCGATGTCGAGGGCCTCGGCCTGTTCGGTGCCGATGTATTCTTTCGTGCTCTCGATGCTGACGTGGCCCAGCAGGAGCTGGGCAGCCCGTAGGTTGCCGGTCTGCTGGTGGATATAGGTCGGGAAGGTGCGGCGCAGGGAGTGCAGCCCGTAGAGCGCGGGATCGAGCCGGGCCCGTATCAGCCAGCCTTTGAACAGCCGCCAGAGCTGGCTTTCACTCAGGTGTGAATGCGACCAGCGCACGCCCTGTCCGGTGAACAGCCAGCCGTGCAGCGGCCGCTCGCTGGCGGCCAGGTAGACGCGCAGGCTGTCGCGCGTCACCGCCGACAGCCGCGCTTGCACGGGGCGGGCATTCCGGGTCTCGGTCTTCTTCTGCCGGATCTCGACAATCTCGCGCACCCCGAGCGGGGTGGCCACATCGGCGACCCGCAGCCGCACCAAGTCGGAGCCCCGGAAGCAGGTATCCGGGGCCACGTTAAACAGCGCCGAGGTCACGGACCGCCGCAGCTTGCGTCCGGCTGTCCTGCCGCAGCAAGAGCCGGATCAGGCTGACCTCGTCAGGGGTGAGCGGGGGGTTTCTTGCCCACCACCTTGCCGCGGTTCCAGGCCGGTTTCGGAGGGGGTGTCATGGGGCCAATCCTTGCAGGCTACGCACCCATTATAGCGGGAAAGCGTGCATACCGGAAGAGGTGAAGCGCGAAGAACCCATGAAACCCCTGTTTTATATAGCTCAGCCCCATCGGTCGCCATGCGAGCTAATATCAAAAAGCTTGCATGGATGGGTAAGCCGGTGCAGTTCAAAAACGTGTATCTACTGTTCGGCTTTTGAAGCGGGTTTGTGGCAGCTAAAAACAGGGCAGGGGATGCGTGTGCCAAAAACGAGGGTTTTTGGCACACGTCTGAATGACGGCAGTGCCGGATAAAGTTACCTTTCGCGTATCATATTTCTGACCTAAACTGGACACTTATCGCAGCGTCCCACAAAGCCGATTATAAAGGACGAAAGCGACTATCATTATTTTATAAGGACAGATGAATGAGCAAACAGTTTTACGAAGTTACAAAGGGACACCTAGGACAATACGAGGACTGGTGGAACTTTGATGCAGAGAAAAAAGTGTGGTCACGCACCATTGGGACTACGTCACAGTTAAAGGTTTGGCTCAGAATACGGGAAAAAGGACTTATTCGACAACAGAGTTTCTAGAAGGCGATCATCATAGTGGAGCAAAATCAGCCTTGAGAGAAATTTTGAAGGTTGAATAAATACTATGAGAAACAGGCCTGAAAAATCTGAGAAACTACCGGCGCTCCATACGCTCATCATCGGGGACATCCGCGCAGCATGGTCTAAAATGTATTGGGATGTGGATGCTTTCGGAGACGTCCAACGATCATTTCCGGAAGAACATGAGCCGCTCGCTTACTTAGCACTCAATGCATGTATTTCAGCGTCTTCTTTGGAAAACTGGGCGAGAACACGATGGATGCAACAAGAACGCAAGAAAAAGTTCAGGGTAAAGGAACAGGACTTTACTGATTTGGTAGACGCGAAAATACCTCATCAGGGTCTCTGTGTAGACGTTGCTAATACGACGAAGCACGGTAAGCACAAGGAACGTCGCTGGAAAAATGGAGAACTCAATTTCAGATATGACGCGGCCAGCGAGCATGACCCGCCTGGCTTTGTCATCTTAAAGTTACATGAAAGTAAAACCAGCATCCTTTACAATGATCTTCATGATCTGCCGAACCTTTGGTGGGAATTTCTAAAAGAAGTTGATCTTGTTTCCGGTGAAAAACCTACGCTGGAATGGTGGCAACGCAAAATTTCTCGAATGTTCCCTATGATCTTACGCTAGCATAAACGTACTCGCTATCGTGGTTTGTGCTAACAACCCTTTGTTGAAGGGTTTTTGAGCACTGTTTTCGTCCGGCAAACCATTTAGATTATTCCTGAACTAGAAGCCGACATTAGAGGTGCAAGTAAGTGTCGGAAGTTTGGGCTCAGAACCGCCATTCACCACGTTCCAAAAACCACCGTTTCTGGCTTACCCCCTTAACGCGGGAAGTAACGCCCTTCGTCCCTGTCCTGAACCGCAAGGGTCACGATCTGACTTACCGCAACGCCACAATCGAGACCGGCGTAAAACGTTACAAGACGGCGACCACCATGTGCCGTACATGTCTGCGGAAGCTCGATTTTACAGACGTTTCAGTGCGGTCGGTCATCCGCTTGGTCAATGAGGATGCCCGAGAGGCGTGGCCCCCGAGTTCATGAGTACGGATTAGAACGGCGTTGAAAAAGTCGGGTACGTTAAGGCTTACAGCAGGCGGCGTAGAGGTCGGTCGCGTTGGCTTAAGCCTTCCTCTGCAGGCTGCTCGATCAGCGCCAATCCAAGACAAATGTGGATTGGGTCTGATGTAGGCCAAGACTTTTAACAGGTGTCATTCACCTGTTGACTCAGCAGACTTCCCTGTATATCAGCAGTCATACACTGGTGGAGTTTGTAAATTATGACTGATAGTACAACCCGAATTTCCTTACGCCTCCGGAGCGATGTGGCCGACCTCATCAAGTCGCTATCCTCCGAAGCTGGGATCGATCCCTCCGCCTTCATGCAGCGCGCGCTGGAACGCGCCGTCTACGAACACCTACCGGCTGATCGGCGGCGGGAGATCGACAACACCACGGCCCTCTACGAGATGGCGCAGACCGTAGCCCGCGAGATCCGTGACGCGGGAAAAGCGGACGAGCATTTCACGCTCACTGTCTTTCGCGCGATGATGGCCATCCCAAACATTCGGGCTCTCTACGAGGAGGTGATCGGCGTGGACGCCTATGCTGACAAGGCGCCCGGAAAGATGCCGCTCAACATGTACCTAGGCTGGTACATCAAGAAGGCGGTCGGCGCAGAGCCGCTTCTCGACGACGCGGGCACTCCACGCAGGGAGTATGTTACCGGCGAGCCGATCAAGAGCTACACACTCCTCGCTGTGGAGCCTCCCGTCGCAGCCGTCATCGTCCAGGCATCGTAAGCGGAACCCCCATGGCTGATCACAAGAACGTCCTGATCGCGATCGCGGCCACTACGGACCCCGCCAAGCTCCGCAACTTTAGAGCCAATGCCCGCAGGCTCAGCGCGACCGATGTAGAGGAAGCCGCCTTCCGGCGCTTGGTGGAGATACTTCCGAAAGAAGAGCCCGGCACGCTCGAGCACGACTTCTGGAAGACGATCCACGCATTTGAGGAGATGCACAGCGAGGAGCGAGGAAAGACCATCAGGCTGTCCCGGACGCGCCAGAAGGTCGCCCGTGTCGGCGTAAAGGAGACCCTGATCGGGTTCGCGACCAGCAAGACCCCGACAGACGGCTTCAGGATCTTGATCGACTATGGCTGCCCCGAGCTTACCGGCGAGGCACTGGTCCTAAAACACAGTAAGGAGTTCAATCCGGAGGTGCAGCTTGCCGCCAGGCGACGACTAGAAGACGCAGGTGTCGATCCCTCGAAGCTGGTCTTGTGATCCCTCCTTCTAGGTCACTCTGCCTTACTCTGGGGGCCCGAAAACCACCGTTTGTGGCACTCAGTGCTAATCCTTGGCGGGAGATTGAAGATTTTGATTGGAATTCCTAAAAACGACTGTTTACTGCGCGATATGTTGGGATTTGCTCGTGCCCCTAGGAGAGCTGACTACCTTAAGCGTATAAAGGCTCTTGTCCTGCCGGTGGTCGAGATGAAACGGTACGAGGCGGTAAGTACATCGCTTACATCAATGCGGTGACATTAGCGACGTGGGCCCGAACCTTTAACGAAAGACAGGACGTGGCAGCCCGATATTACTCACCGGACGATCCAGAGAACTACGTTACCTCGTCTAGGCTCAAGCGCTTCGCTCGGACGAAGCAGATCGAGTATATGGTCCACTGGTTTCGAGGCATGTTTGAAGACCCTCAGAACGAGATGCCCTACGCGGACAAGGAAGACCCTGGCGACTCTCCCTATCGCTATCCTTGGGGCGGACCCTACGATGCCGACGAACAGCTCCAAGACGAGTTTAGCGACATAGTGCCCTTTGAGGTTATTCAGGAAGCCGTCCTAGAGGTACAATCAGACGGCACGATAGAATGGGCCCCAGGTCCAAATCATCCTGATCAGATAGCCGCCCGCGACGGGGCAATGGCCGAACACTATAACGAGCCCCCTTCACCGGCCTTAGAAGATATTCAGCGGCGGATAGAAAACGGCGTCGTTCCCGCCTTTGGCGATCCGTTTGAACACGAGGAACGCGTGGCATTGCGCCGCAAACTAGCGGAGCTGCGCGCGCTCCTTGCTCAAGACCCGCCGTCGCATGGCGGGATTGGGCACAATCAACCGCCAGAGCAACCGGCACTGACGGTCGAGCTGAAGATCGAAGCAACCGATGCCATCGACCAGATGGATGCAGAGCTAGCTAACGAAAAGCCCGACGTAGAGGTCGTGCTCGAGGCAACAGGACGGCTGCAAAAAGTCCTCTTCTGGATGGGCAAGAAACTCGACAAGTCCGTCGACAGCTTCATGGCGACGATTGGCTCAGCGGGCGGTGTCGCGGTCGTCGGCGGCGTCACTGTTCAGCTCGCAGGGGTTCTTGTCGGTGAGAAGATTGGCCAAGTGGTAGAGACAGCACTGCAATGGCTAAACACTGTCACCCTGCCCTTCTGAGTGACGTGTCTGCGATTAAGTCCGACTGAGCTGGTGCCTGTTCTTCGGAGCAGCCTTCGCCGCTGCAAACTAGGAGACGAACAGGATCCTGCGTCAAGAGGCTGGTGCGGCCTGCAAGCCGCAAGGCTGAAAACAAGGCCCCTGAAGCTAGTTACCTCAGCTCGGGCAGGTTTTCGGCCGGTTGCGCCCACAGTCTCTGTCACTGGAAAAAATGACAGTTTATGGCAAGGTGTCATTGCCTAAAGTAGCCGTTCGTACCATTTGCAGCTAAGGTCAGTAACCAGCACAACCTGCTCATTGGATGTCAGGCAGTGAAGGTTACGTCGTACGAGGGCAGCCCCTTCGCTCGCGACACGAAACTTGCGCAGAGCCTTAATACATAAAAAACTACCAACCTCCGGATGTGGTCATTTGCGCTCGAAGCGGCCTTTCGACGTACGGTGGGGCACAGTCCACTTCCGGCCGTACAAGCGTATATCAAAAAGCTTGCATAGTTCAGCTGCACAGGGACAAAAAAGAAGGAGGGCAGTCATGTTCAGGCCCATGCCTGACTCCTTAAAATACCCTTAAGGTGTGTTAAGATACCATCAGGGAGGGCGGTGACCACTCCATGCGGCGTGATGAGCTTAGCGGTTTGATGACTTACTTTTCCAAACGACTGGTTTATGAGTATGCCTCAAAGCAAAGGTTAATTGGGTCGATTAGGGCGTATGATGGACTTTCAACCACATGAGCCCTGTCCCTGCGGCAGCGGTGATCTTCACAACGACTGTCATGGTCCCATCCTCTCCGCACCGCCGCACAAGCAGCTTCAGGTTGCTCAAGCGCGTTACGCTAGTGGGTGGAACCAAAATGCGGAACGATATAAGGCCCAAGGCCTCTATCATCAGCTAGCGCTCAATCTTGTCTCGGTTGGAAATATCAAAAAAGTTTTTGATATAGGTTGCGGTCTCGGGCATGGGATTGAAGCTATAAAATCCGAACTACCACCTTTACAAAGCTCGATCGTTGGCGTTGATGAGAACCCCGATTGTATTTCGGGAGCAGTAAAGCTACTCGGCTTAGAGTTAATCCCAATGGCACATCAGCGCCTCAAATCTAAACGGCAATTGAGCGGCCAATTTAGTATAGAAGTCCGAAAAGGACGTATACCCGCTCCAAGCGAAATCTCTGTTATTAACGCAGACATGTTACTTCGTGATCCGCAGTTCGAAATCTGGCTTGAAGAGCAAAGTCCGTTTGATGCAGTAACGATGTGGTTCATGGGTGTACACAAGGCCCGAAGCATGACCAAAATCTACAATGAGATTGGTATTCACTCTGATCGTGAAAACCGCGAAGCACTCGAAAGAAGACAGCTCGAACTCGCATCACGGCTGCTTCATACTGGTGGGGTGTTGCAACTGGTTAACCGAGTGGTTTCGAACGATATTGACAGTTATCGCGATACTCTGGTGCAGGAAGCGAAGACCAAGCTTACAGGAAGCGGCCTCAAGTTCTCCAGTCTCTCTACGTTTCAGTATGAAGAGCCTAATAACACAGGATCTATAAGAGTTTCGACGCCCGGCCTTGATGTAATGGGTATACCAACATTCGCAACTTCCATCCTAGCACTAAAAGCATAGGTAACTTCAGCGTCAAGTACTTATCAAGGATCCCCGCCCTACGATCGTTCACAAAACCTAGACACCTTGGCCTCATCAAACCATGCTACCGACCAACATACTCATACGGCGTACGTTTCATCCGGTTTCGAAAGCCACAACGGCATTGCCAGCTCGAAAAACCTTTTCGAAGACGCACATAAGCTGCTCGCATAGCCAAACATACCTTGGCACCTTAACTATCACCAAAGCTGGTCTCAGATCTCCTTCAGGTTTGATACAGGAATGAACCATACGACAGCAAGGAGTCTTGCTCAGTACATCCAGATCGGGACCCGACATACAAGTGCCAGTAAAAATTAAATATGCCAGCTTATACAGCGGTTGTGGCGGTTTAGATTTAGGCTTCGAACGAGCCGGATTTCAACAGCATTGCTCATTTGATCACGACGTAAATGCATTGGAAACACTTCAGAGAAACACAGGCGCAACTGTGAGGTTAGCTGACCTAAGCAAGCCAGACGCCGACGTAATTCAAAAGGTATCTGAATCTGACATATTAATAGCTGGTCCACCTTGTCAGGGTTTTTCTACCGCCGGAAAAAATGATCCAACAGATGAAAGAAACAAGCATCTGCTAAACGTCGCAGAAATCGCATGTCTTGCCAAACCAAAGTTGGTATTGATTGAAAACGTTAAGGGCCTACTTAGCCCCACTAATAAATATCATTATGAAGAAACCGTCTCGAAGCTGGAAAGTTCAGATTACAAGGTAACGTCCAAGTCCTATCTCGTCTCTGATTTTGGAATAGCTCAATCTCGGACCAGAGTCCTGATAACCGCCGTTTTAGACGAGAAGCCACTGAACCTAAACCTAAAGCATAAAAGTCCCAAGAGGCTAAGTGACATTCTTAGAGGGTCTGAAGATATTATAAATGGTCAAATTTATCCCCTTTCAGAAGAGGGTAATGACTATAAGATTTCGCGGCGAATTTCTCAAGGTCAAAAATTATCAAACGTTAGGTGTGGTATATCTTCAATTCACACATGGAATATACCAGAAGTATTCGGGCAAGTTAATGATACGGAGATATCAATACTAGAGATCATTTCCAGACTACGGCGGCAAAACCGCCGGCGGAGCAACGGCGATGCCGATCCAGTAGAGCCTTATTATATTGATAAGTCATATGGATCAGATACTAGCGAGATCTTAAATAGTCTTATTAAAAAGGATATGCTAAGCGTGTCGAAGATTATATCGATATAACGCACACTTTTAATGGAAAATATAGACGCCCACATTGGAATGATGTATCGCCAACAGTTGACACGAGATTTGGGCAACCACGGTATTTCTTACATCCTGATCAACACCGAGGTTTTACTGTGCGTGAAGCAGCACGCATACAAAGTTTTCCTGATAGTTATAAATTCTTCGGCTCAGATCAAGTAAACTTCAGAATGATCGGAAATGCCGTACCACCAAGTTTTTCCATACAAATTGCTGAATATATACGTGATGAATGGTTTAAAAGATGACACCTATTGAACTACAACGGAAACTACAGATTTGGTGCCAAGAAGACTACGACGGATCCATTGGCATAAGTGATATTAAGAAGGACATAGAGTTTTTGTCACGAGAGCTCTATAATGAATATGACGTCACAAAACATGGTGGTCATGGAGATTTTATCTTCCGGTTGGCGCGATGGATTGGATCTGCAGAAACTGATGACGACCAGAAATCTTTATTTGTACTATTGCGTCACCTAATTTTCTTTGGCGACAATGAACTTGATGCAGCTTACCGAACAGCATTCAGCCGTCACGTAGTATCTTGGTTGATGAACGATCAAAAATTAAATGTATTCTCTACAACGGCAGATGCAGATTTAAAATCAATATTAAATAGGACTTTGCTCACTGAGATTACTGACAGTTTTGGGCTACGTAGCTTTTTGGGAAAAAATAATCTACACGGAAGGCCACGATATACATGGTATGCTCATCGTAAATCATGGCAGCGACAGCAATTTATAGATACCGAAATTGTCCGGAATCTTGGTGAAAACATAAGCCACATAGTTTTATTTGAAGATTTCGTTGGCAGCGGTTCGCAAGTTGAGCCCTTTCTAAAGCTTGCGTGTAATGTCGATCGGAATATAAAAGTTTTGTTCTGTCCTATGTATATCTGCCCCGCGGGTGCCCAGTTAGCACTAAGGTTACAGAGACAATATAGAAACTTTAGTTTTAGTCCTGTCCTTGAAATACCTCAAAAATGTTTCATAACTAAAAATGCAATAGATGGCGAACACCCGGATTTTCCAACAATTAGGAAAACTGCAAACGTCGTCCATCCAAAGGTAGTTATCCCCGGATCTCCTCAAGATTTTGGGCCATTTGGTTTTGACGGCGTCAATCAGCAAGGAGCTACTGGTGGCTTCATTGTTACATCGACAAATTGCCCGGATAATACTATACCTCTTATCCATCGCAGGCGAGCGGGATACTGGGAACCACTTTTTTTGAGAACATCAAGGGAAGCTTTAGAGGTGACGCCATGACTAATCCTTTCAACAATCTATATCATACTGAATCAATACCAGCTGATAGGTTTGTAGAGATCTTTAGTCCCGTTTTACTCCGTGAAAGTAAAACGCATGAGCTGTTCCAACCTGGTAGTGTAGTATTAACTGGCCTGCAAGGTTCCGGAAAATCAGCCTTACTGAATTTATTAAAACCAGAAGTTTTGATTGCTTATAAAAATAGTTCTGAACCTTGGCCATTACCAGTTCATTGCTCGAAGTTTTTATCTGCAAGTATCGTTCTTCGGTCAAGTGGTGCTTTTAGATTTCGGCCAGAGATCAATATCTGAAGAAGTAGATAGCAACAAGAATATATTAGGTTTATTCTTTGGAGACTATCTAAATTACTGGATAGTCGACGATCTTTTGACAAATATTGAGCTTCTCTGGTCCGATCGCGGCGCTAAGTTAGCCGATTTTATCGGCGCCGAAATTTCGGAAACGAAGCTTAATAATTTCGCTCAGAAATTAAAAAAGGATTCGTGCTGGTTCGGTGTTCTTGATAATGTCGATACATTTCATGCACTGAGGAAGGTAATTTCTAATAGAATTCTTCAGTACGAAAGTTTTCTAAATTATAATTCTGACTTTCCTAAAAGCCTTAATTTTACAAAGACGAAGCCCGGTGATCCAATTGGAAGCATTGCAGATGCTTTAAAGTCCAGTGGAATCATACCGATCGACTTACCAATTTTTATCACCATAGATCAATTTGAAGATTTGATGGATTTGGAGCGGGATAATGGCGAATTAGGAACTCCGATTTTTCGCAGCGTGATAATGAGAATGCTGGGAAATCGCGATAAAAAGAGTATCATATAGAGTCGGAGCAAGACCGTATTCAATGCTGAAGGGCCTTCAGGGATTTGGAAACAACTCCTTTACTGAAGAGGGGAGGGAATATGAGCTTGTTGATATCATCAAGATTTTGCGAGGCGGCGAGAATCGAAGAACGTTGTTTCAAGACTTATGTGAGGACGTATTTGATAGACGGCTGAGATTCGCCGAGTTCGATTGCTTGCCAAAAGGCAGCAAATTAACATATCTTTTCGGAAAACGCGCTTCTGCTGAAGATAAGGTGGCTACGTTCATCCGCGATAGTGGAAAACGAGTAATTTCATCAGATTTCCAAGTTTCACCACTGATCAAAAATGCCCTTTCAGAGGTATCTCGGACGAATCCGATAAGTGCAAAACTTGGTGAGGCTTGGACGCGTCAGAATATTGATTCCATTGATATTTCGCCTGAGTTAATCATGTCAGAACCTTGGCAAAGTAAAGTTTGGTGGAAGAAGGAGCGTAAACAACAGGCATTAATGCAGGTTTTTTCAACATGTAGGCAAAAGCTTGTCTGGTATGGTGCGCCTGATATTGTTTTGCTCTCTGGAAAAAACATATTTGTATTTCTGAGTATTTGCCAATTCATTTGGGCCGAGTATCTACGAAGTACTAGTGAGTCTTCGCAGATTTTTCCAAAGGGGATTGATCCTCTTACACAGGCTACTGGGATTCATTCAGCTAGTGAATATTGGTTTAGGAAGGTTCGCGCTGAGCCAAAAGGAGGTGATGACCGACATCGGTTCGCTAACGTTCTTGGCACAGCGATAAGGGATCGGCTGACGCGTGATAAAAGTATGTCATATCCGGGGGAGAACGGATTTTCTCTTCCCGTTAAAGATCTTGAGGCGGCTCGCCATGTAGAGTCATTCCTTGAAAATTGCGTGTCTTTTGGAGTTCTTGAGCAACATTCTCACACTTCTAAGTCTCGATCCCGAGGACAAAGTCAGAAGTGGTTTCTGTCTTCAATTCTTACTCCTTATTTTCAAATTCCAACTGCTCATACTAAAGAACCAATATATTCCAACATTGAGGATATTGAAGACTGGATGTGTTCAGCGCGAGTATCTTCAGCGGCTGGTGTTAGCCGCTCAAAACTCAAGAAAAAATATATTAGTAATCCTATAGACGAACAACTTACACTTAATTTTCGTGGCGGGGTAGAAGATTGATACGCGAGGGTAGGCCATTCAGGGCGTGGGGAAGTGTCGAGAGAATACTTTCGGGGTGTGTAGCTACAGATTGGTCTATGATTGGTTGTATTTCAACTGAAGAAAGGTGTACCGGGCTCATTAGTCAGATTGGAAATTTCTGCTCTATAACTAGTGAACTAATCTTTGAGGTTGAACATGGACCGGTGTGGGAAGCCGACAAAATCAACAGAAAGATAAGTTTTAATAGAAACGAATTTCTTCGGAATGGCGTTAATAATTCTAGTATTAATAGAATTTCAACTCAATCACGTTTCGGAAATTTTGAAGCTCGTATTAAAGAGTTCCTGAAGGATAGTGTAGGCGAGAACCTAATTATTGACATCACTTCGATGCCGCAAAAGGTTCTTTTTTTCCTGTGCAAGCTTTGCCTAAAATTACCGCTGCAAACTAAAAATATCATATTTACCTATACGGAGCCCGAGAAGTACGACCAAAATGCCTTGGTCGAAAATCATGAGGCATGGGATGCTTTACCTAGCTTCAGACTTTCTCGCGATTCAGTGCAGGACCGTAAAGTTGTTATAGCAATCGGGTACGATCCTATGGGTTTGCCAGAACAAGTCAATTCATCTGATTTCAATGAAGGGACTGTATCTTTCCTCTTCCCATTCCCCTCACATCCTGATCGGGTATCTCGGAACTGGAAATTTATCAGAAGGATATTTCCGAATTCTGAAACTCGCAAGCTGGATATTAAGAGAGTTGACGGATTAAATATACCAGAGGTTTACGATGAGCTTTGTGGGATTGGTGGATATGGAACTATTGCACTATCTCTTGCACCTTACGGTCCGAAACCTGTATCACTCGCTATGGCACTTTATGCTTGTCGCTACAGCGTTAGTCCGATGCAAACTGGGGTTTTTTACAATCAGCCACTTGATAAAAACCCTGACTACTCGATAGGTATTAGGTTTTCTGGGGGAATTCCTGCGATTAATTGTTATTGTGTCCGCCTAAACGGAATTAATTTGTATTAGGTTGAACAAAGCGTGTGGAACGCGCTACTGGAAGACGATGAAGCCGTGGTCTTTTTAGTTTTTGATGATCGTGCGCAGGCGCCGATAGACTACAAGCTGCACCGATTTAAAGCTCGACCTACTGCATCGTCTCCATAGCTTAGGCTCAAGGTTGAAGTTTGGCACCAACAGTGTGCGCTAAGGTATCGTTATAGCCAGTAGCATTGATGAGCACGGATCCTGTATCGCAATCCTTAGATACTCCACCCGGTATCGTCCCCCAAGGTGCGCCCTTCGCGCTGCCTAACCTTCGCCTTGCCGTCGCGCGCGTCCCCGTCATCCATCTCGATGTCCGGCACCACCACTGGCGCAGCGCGACCGAGCGCTGCCGCCAGCCGTGCCCGCGTATCCTCCACATCCGCCTCCAGCCCCGGGGCGCTCACATCCGGCGCCAGGATCCCCGCCAGCCGCTCCCGGACCGACGGCCGCGTCACGGGGTCTGCCGCCTTTTCAGCGCCATCCCCCACGTCGCGCCCTTCGCCCAGCCCCTGCCGCCCGGCCGCAGCCCTGAGCGCCGCAAGCCCTGCACTGACGCGGTCTCGCCCGGCGTCGCGTTGCAGCGCGTAAGTCTCGCGGGCGGCCAGCACCCGGTCCCGCATATCGTTAAACACCGCCTTCGCCTGCCGCGCCGCATGCACCACCGCCCCGCGCTCGGTGACTGGCTCATAGTCCCGCCCGTCCCGCGCGGCCGCCCGCATCTCCCGCCGCTCGATCGCATTCGCCGCCGGCCCCAGCTTTAGCTCCGGATCCCTGTCCAATGCCTCGGCCTCCAGCGCATCGCCGCGCTCCAACGCGGCCTCGCGCTGGAGCTCCAAAGACCGGTGATCGACCCGCTCCAGCACCGCCGCCCGCTCCAGTGCCGCGTTCTGCAACTCAGCCCAGACGCCGCGCATCTCCTCGATCTCGACACCACCGGTTTTGGCCGCATCGAGTACCCGGGTCTTGTCAGTGAACCCCTCCGGTTCCAGCACCCGGGTACTGGTCAGGATGTGGGCATGATAGTTGCGCTGATCGCCCTCGCGGTGCGGCGCATGGATCGCGACATCGACGGCAATGTCGTAGCGATCAACTAGCGCCTGGGCAAAGTCGCGGGTGATCTCGACGCGATCTGTATCGCTGATTTCAGAGGGCAACGACACTTCCCACTCGCGGGCGGTGACCGAGTTCTTTCGGGTCTCCCGCGCCTCAGCCGCGTTCCACAAGGCCGCACGATCCCGCGCCCAGTCCGGCGCACCCTCCGGCGTGATGATGAACGTTTCCAGCACGCCGCCTTTCGCCGTGTAGTCGTGCACGCGGCCCTCGCGTTCGCAGGCGATGCTCTCGCCGGCACGGTAGGCCGCGGCCGCCGTGGCGGAGCGGCCGGCGCTGCGCTTCACGGTTTTGACAGAGAGGTGGTAGCTGGCCACGCGCCCTACCCCGCCACGGCCGGCATGCACAGGTGCAGCGCCGCGACATGCCGCTTGGCAGCCCTGCCATTGATGGCCACGGGGTGCCGCGTCGTTTGTCCTCCGGACCGCGCCCCACACCGGGGTGCCCGCCAGCACTGCTGGGGCTGGAGGACAAACGGCAGCGTGTCCGAAGGGACCCAGAGGGTCGCTGGGCGACGCGCCCGGCCGTGCGGGGTATCGGGAACCTGCGCCACGGAAAGGGCAGGATTTCGATACGCCGAACGAGCGATTTGCCACCGGCAAACCCACTGCACCGCGCCGGGACCGCGAGGTCCGGCGCTGTGCAGATCCCGTCGGGGCGCAGCCCGCAGCAGACCGGCCCCCAACGGGGGGCAACGGTCGGGCTGCGGGCAAGACCCGGCGGGACGCGATCCAACCGCCAAGGTTGGCACTGGAGAGTTTGAGAGGCCGGGAGGGCCTTTCATTCCGCAGCGATCCGCGGCGGACAGCAATCCAACTGCCAAAGTTGGACTGGGATGGTTTGGAAGGGGCTGTGCACCCTTCCATATCGCAGCTGCAGGCTGCGAGGGGGTTGGCCGTCGGCCGGGGTATAACCCCGAGGAGATCGCACGCAAATCTCGCAGCACGACCGCAGGGAGGCGGAGAGTTTGCATAAGTGCGCCCTTGTCCTTTACAGGCCCACGGGTAAACGCTATCGGTTGATCTGGCAATCCTACATTCAACTCAGGGTATTCGGTAAGACGGAGACACGACAATGGCAGAAACAGAACTTCAGCGTGCAGAACAGCGCTACGCCCAGGCCAAAGCCAGACTGCAGGCCCTGAAGAACCGCGAAGCCACCCGGGAACGTAAGATGGACACGCGGCGCAAGGTCATCCTCGGCGGCGCTCTTCTCGATCTCGCAAACCGTGACAGCAGAGCCGCCGCCATGATCGACCGTCTGGTTCATAACCTGCCCCGTGAGCAGGACCGCAAAGCATTCGACGACTGGGTGAACCCGGCATCTGCGTTGATACCATCCACCGGTACGGACGCACAGAGCGGCGCAGGAACAGCTGCTGAAGATGATGGTGGTCGTGCAGCCGTTGATACCTCTGCCCCGTCGGCGACCTCCACCACATCTGCCTCTGACACAGGCACCGGTCGGAGCGGGCAATGAGGGGTCTGATCGGCGCAGTCCAGTCTGTGGCCCGTGTGGTCATGCTGATTGTGATGGCACCCGTCATGCTGGTCTACCTTGTCGTCGGCCTGCTGCTGGCGACACTGGTGGGTTTGTTTGCGCTCGGGATCTTTCGGGGCGCTGTGCTGGGGCTGGACGCCTTCGATGATCCGACAACGCTTTTGGGCTGGGCCGGCGCTCTCGTTGTTTACGTCGCGTGCTGGTGCGTCGCCGTCTGGCTCTGGACGGAGTATACCGGCATCGCCGCCCGCCTCCGGCGCGGGCGTGGCGACAGTCACGGCTCTGCGCGGTTTGCCGACAAGAAAGATCTTGCGCGAATGGAGGGCGGCACCGGGCTGATCGTTGGGCGCAATCCCAACACCGGCCGGCTGCTACGCTATGACGGACCGGCCCATCTGCTGACCTTCGCGCCAACACGCTCGGGCAAGGGTGTGAGCAGCGTTCTGCCGAACCTGCTGCTGGTGGAGCGCTCCGTGCTGGTGATTGACCCCAAGGGCGAGAACGCACGCATCGCGGGGGCGGCAAGGGAAGCGTTCGGCGATGTGTTCATCCTTGATCCGTTCGGGGTTACGGGCATGGCGTCGGCATCCTACAACCCGCTCGACCGGTTGTCGGCTGACAGCCTCGATCTGGGCGATGATGCGAGCTCTCTGGCGGATGCGCTGGTGATAGATGCGGCGGGTCAGGGCGGGGACTCTCACTGGAACGAAGAGGCCAAAGCTCTGATCGGCGGGCTGATCATGTTCTGTGTCTCCCATGAGGAGGCGGAGCGCCGGTGTCTCGCCACGGTCCGGGAGTACCTGACCTTGTCAGCAGAAAACTTCACTAAGCTGATGGAGCTGATGCAGGAGAGCACCGCAGCAGGCGGTCTGATCGCACGGGCGGCCAACCGGCACCTCGGCAAGGCAGAGCGCGAAGCGGCGTCAGTGGTCTCGACAACGCAGCGCCACACGCACTTCCTCGACAGCCCGCGGATTATCAGCGTGACGTCCCGGTCCGACTTTCACTTCGCGGAACTGCGCCACCGGATCGCCTCGGTCTTCCTCGTGCTGCCTCCGAACCGCCTCGATGCCTACGCGCGCTGGCTGCGCCTGCTGGTCACCCAGGCTCTGCAGGAGATCGCTCGGGACGCAGAGGCGGTCTCCGGGCCTCAGGGAGATCTTGCGGCCGCCACAGCGGGGCGTACAACCTCACGTACCGCCGTTCCCCTCCTCAAGGCGGGTACAGAGCCCTCAGAGGCACAGACAGCCTCTGAGGGTGCCTCTGAGGGTGCCTCTGACGCACCAGACAGCGTGACGGGGCTCTCTGGGACCGCAGGGCTGCTGCGGATCCCTCAGGCCCCTCCCCTGGCCCCCACAACGCCCACCCTGTTTTTGCTGGACGAGTTTGCGGCGCTGGGGCGTCTGGAGGCCGTGGAGCGGGCCATGGGGCTGATGGCGGGCTACGGGTTGCAGCTCTGGCCGATCCTGCAGGATATGAGTCAGCTGAAGGATCTTTACGGGGCCCGGGCCAATACCTTCATCGCCAACGCCGGGGTGCAGCAGGTCTTCGGTGTCAACGACTTTGAGACCGCGAAATGGCTGAGCCAGACCATGGGTCAGGCCACCACCGGGTATCAGACCCAAAGCACGAAGCTCGGTGAGGACCCGTCCACCTCGCACAATGTCACCGGCCGGGATCTGCTGACCCCTGACGAGATCATGCAGATGCCACCCACTGTGCAGCTCCTCCGCATCCAAGGCCAGCCGCCCGCCGTGGTGCAGAAACTGCGGTACTACGCTGATCCTGAGTTTGCCGGATTGTTCGTGGCGGAAGCCGCATGACCGCATTCACCCGCCTTGTTTTGAAAGACCCCACCCGATGACAAACCAGACCCCCCCTGCCCTCTCTGACGACGAGCTGCGCGAAACGCTGGATATGATCGGCACCGTCGTGGCCTCGGTTTCTGACCGCGTAGACGCCCAGACGGATGCGCTGGACCGGCTGAACAAGACCACGACGGAAGCCCGCCAGGCGGCCTTCGCGGCGCAAAGGCAAACCGATCCGGAGTTCTACGGACAGATCGTTGGTGAAGTGGCTCTGAAGCTGATTGAACGTTCCCTCGCGGACCTGAAAGGGACGATCAGTGATCTCGATCGTCAGACCCGGCAGACGATAACTGTCCTGAAGCAGAAGGATGACGACCGGGACCGGGACCGCAAGACCCTCACGGAGCGCGAACGGCGTATTGATGCTTTCAAAGCAAAGCTGCCCTGGATGACATTCGCTGTCGGTGTCTTTGCGATGGTCATGACGCTGACGGTGCCACGCTTCATCGCGCAGTTTCCGTCTGGCTGCGGTGTTCTCGGCGGGACCTGGACGGAGACCAGTGCAAGCTCCTACGTCTGCGCGTTCTTTAACCGAAGTTGAGCGAAATGCGGTTGGGAAGAGACTTATCCACAGGCTGCTAAAACGAAGAGGGTGTTAAATAGGTGTTAGACTCTGTGTTAAGCAAAAAATATCGCGTGTAAGATTTTGATTTTGTTGAGATCTTTTAGGGCGTGCGTGTGTAAAAGTACGAAAGAACGTGTGTGAAAGTACGAAGAACTGTGTGTGAAAGTACGAAAGGTCGGTCAGCGTGTGTGAAAGTACGAATCGTGGTGACTTTGAGCTTTTTGAACTTTAGTGTGTGTGAAAGTACGAAAGGATCCAGTTTTGCCTGATGAGAGTGCGGTCAACCGCTCCCCTCTTTTGCCAGACAGGCACCCTCAAGGGGATTTTTTCGTTTGCGATATTTTTGATGCCGTTCCTAAAGCTGATATGGCTTCAATGGAGCATCCGATCTTTTCGCTTTCGACCAAACCGGACACTCGTGTCCGTGAGTATGAACACAATGGCATAAAGATTGCGATCAAGCCTTCAGTAGACGGACTTGCAACCGTACATGACAGGGACATTTTGATTTACTGCATCAGTCAACTTATGACTGCTATCAACGATGGTAAAAAGGTCTCTCCAGCAGTTCGTTTTCGTGCATTCGATATGCTGGTTGCGACCAATCGTAACACAGCTGGATCTGGATATGCTCAATTGAAGGCTGCCTTAGAAAGGCTTGCCGGAACCCGGATCAGTACAAACATTGTGACGGGCGGTCAGGAAGTATTTAGAACTTTTGGATTGATCGAAAGTGCCGAGATCGTGCGTGAAACACGTGATGGGCGGATGCAGGAAGTGGAGGTTAAGCTATCTGATTGGGTATTTAATGCTATCCAGTCAAAGGAGGTCTTGACCCTCCATCGAGACTACTTCCGCCTCCGTAAGCCACTGGAACGGCGCATTTATGAAATTGCGCGCAAACACTGTGGTGCACAGAAACAATGGCGGGTTAGTCTGCTGTTACTTCAGAAAAAATGCGGGTCGAACTCCACGCTTCGAGAGTTTCGACGTTTGGTCATGAATATTGTCCGGGAAGACCGGTCACATGACCATATGCCTGATTATTCCATTGAACTGGACGAGCAGGATGACATGGTCGTTTTTTCGAACAGGCAGAGCGTCAAATTGGTGTTGCCACAGGCGACAGCGCCGCAGCTTGATCCGGATGTCTACGAGACTGCACGTATGCTCGTGTCTGGCCATGACGTCTATTATCTGGAGCGGGAGTGGCGAAAATGGTTACCTGAGACGCCCCGCAATCCCGAAGCAGCATTTCTGGGATTTTGCAGAAAATGGGTGCAGAATAGAAAAAATACCGGATAATTTTAGATACCGGATTTGTTTTTATACATGGCCCACGCATCTTCGATGATGACCCCTTGCTGAACGCCCCGACGCCTTGCTTCGTTGGCAATCTCTTCTGAAATACCAGGCATTACTTTGGCATGAACCTGATCAGTGCGGGGGCTTGGTTTGCGACCGCGCTTCTTTTGGGGCTCCCGTGCAACAAAACCAAGGGTTTCTCCTGCCTTATCCGTCTTCTCTACAGCTTGTGCGCTTCTGTCTTTTTCGCGCGTCTTCAGGCGGCCAAGGTCGATATTGAAGGGCTTCTCAGTCATTTTCCACCTCACCGGCTAGTCGTTGATATACAGCTTGCGCAAACTGCGCGGCATTCTCGATGGCTCTATCCATATTACCTTGCGCGGGCATACTATGCAGATCGCCGCCAAACTCAAAAAGCGCAGAAAAGGCAGCGCGCTCCATCAGAGGGGGATTAATCAGATCCACGCCCTGCTCGGTTAGTGAGCCCGCAATCCCACTGTGCTGCTTGGACTTAATGGCCTTCGTCATAGTAAAGACGACAGCGTGAGGAATTTTCCGGTCCAGTGCTTCCTCCTCTTCCGCAATAAGCTGTAAAGCTCGTACACCAATCGTTGCGTCCAAGGTGGTGGCTCGCATGGGGGGGTAATGACCAGATCAGCCTGAGATATTGCGCGCGAGACTAAGCGGGAGGCTACCCCTTCAAGGTCAACAATGACGATCTGGCCGTCTGTGTCATGACGCTTGATTGTTTTCACGATGTCGGACTCGCTGACGTTCGACAGAACGGTGATCCGTTCAGGTACTGGACCTTTGTCAGACCACAAAGTCAGGGACTGGTTTGGGTCGCAGTCCAGCATGACAACATTTGCACCTGCATGGGCAAGTTCGGTTCCCAAAAGGACAGCCGTAGTGGACTTTCCGGCCCCACCTTTTGGCGAAGCGATGACAACTGTGGGCATAACTTCTCCCTTATTTTATCCGATATTTTAAGTAACCGGATATATTGATTAATTGGATATATAAGATTACCGGATAAGTAAAGATACCAGATAATAGGTAGACTCTGGAGGGGGTGGAAGCAAGCCACACAAATGTTGTTTTGTGTGGCAGAACGTGCTAGTTCGATCTCATGCCCAGACTCTCAATCGACATTACGCCCGAGCAGCATCAAAAGCTGAAAGCCATTGCTGCGCTGAAAGGCGAAAGCATCAAAGAATATGTATTGAGCCGGACACTTGGGGACACGCCTTCTCTGGACGACATGAGCGAGGCCCAGGCGGTCATAGCCCTGGCCAATTTCCTTAAGCCGCGGATTGAGCAAGCCCGGCGCGGCGAGCTTTCCGTGAAGTCCATAGCGGACATTCGGCGGGACGCACACAAGCAGGCGGGGCTATAACTGCAGCTATGCAGTCATACGACCTTACATTAGCGGCAGAGGAAGATTTGCGCGACATCTGGCATGATACCTATCGCAAGTGGGGCTTTGATCAGGCTGAGATGTACTTCAATCAGATAGAGGCATGTTGCGAAGCCTTAAATAATGGCCTGGTGCGCTCCAGGCTAAATGACCAGTTGCCAGACGGCGTCCGTGTTCACCAATGCCAGCATCATTACATCGTCTGGCTGAGCGAGAGCCGTCCGGTCATAATTGCCATTTTGCACGAACGCATGGATTTTCTGCGGCGGCTAAAAGCGAGGCTGTCATAGTCTCAGCATCACAGGTCTGATGGTTTGTGATGCCCTGCAGCGGCGAAAGTTACTACATATAGCAGCTCTGTTTTTACAATGTTCTTGTATTTTGGGAGGTATCACGACACAGTGTCAGAAATATTCCCAGATGTCTGGGCACTGGGAGCGTTTACCATATGACCGAATTTGAAATGCTGGTTCAGCAGACAGGCTGGAGTGTGGCTGAGGCTGCTAAGGTGCTCGGATACTCTGAAGGCCACGTCTACCGGTGGAAACGGGGCGAAGAAGTGCCGCGGGACGGTGTCATCAATCTGCTGCGTATGCATATCGATACGCACAAGGGCGCACAACCTGAAGGAGCCTTCACCTTCATCGATCTCTTCGCCGGAATCGGCGGATTGCGCAAAGCGATGGCCAGTGCGGGCGGGCGTTGTGTTTACACATCGGAATGGGATGCCTTTGCCCAGAAGACCTATCACGCCAACTTCCCGGACAACCGGCCGATCGCGGGTGACATCCGTGAGGTGGACGCCGCTGACATCCCCGAGCACGACGTTCTGGTTGCAGGTTTTCCCTGTCAGCCATTTTCCATCGCGGGCGTCTCCAAGAAGAATGCTTTAGGCCGGCTGCACGGATTTCAGGATGAAACCCGTGGGCACGTTGTTCTTCGACGTGCTGCGTGTTCTGATGCACCACCGGCCGGCAGCGTTCCTGCTGGAGAACGTCAAGAACCTCAAAAGCCATGACAAGGGCCGCACGTTTGATGTGATCAAACGCAAGCTGACTGAGGAGCTGGGTTATACGCTGCATACCCGGATCATCGATGCAGCGAACTTCGTACCTCAGCACCGCGAACGGATCGTTATGGTAGGTTTCCGCGAAAAGACCGGCTTTTCCTTCGATGATCTTGTTCTGGCTGGCAGGGCGGGGCGCGGTATGCGCGACGTTCTGCATCCTGAAACCGGGACTGAAGTGCCTGAAAGTCACTTCACGGTAGGTCCGGATGCAAAGGTGAGCGACAAATATACGCTCAGCGACAAGCTCTGGCAGTACCTGCAGGGATACGCGGCCAAGCACAAAGCGGCCGGCAACGGTTTCGGGTTCGGTCTGGTGACGCCTGACAGCATCTCGCGGACACTGTCTGCACGCTACTACAAGGACGGCTCTGAGATCCTCGTCAGCCGTGGCCCGGGCCAGAACCCGCGCCGTCTGACACCGCGGGAATGCGCACGCCTGATGGGCTATGACGACAGCTTCCGGATCCCGGTCTCGGACACACAGGCTTACAAACAGTTCGGCAATTCGGTTGCAGTGCCGGTTTTTGCCGAGGTGGCCCGCCTGATGCGGCCGCACATTCTGTCGCTGACCGAAGGGCAGGACCTGCGCAAAGTTGGCTGATGTCCATGACCCCGCAACCCGGAGTCGCAATATGGCGGCCATCCGCAGCCGCGATACAAAACCTGAGCTGATCATCCGCAAAGGACTGCACGCACAGGGGTTCAGATTCAGACTGCAGGGCCGTGACCTCCCCGGCAGGCCGGATCTGGTCTTTCCTAAATATCATGCGCTGCTCTGGGTCCACGGCTGCTTCTGGCACGGGCACAGCTGCCCGCTGTTTCACTGGCCTAAGAGCCGTGAGGACTTCTGGCGGGCCAAGATCGGCCGCAATCAGGAACGGGACGCTGCCACATGGACAGCTGCCCGGGCCGCCGGCTGGCGATGTGGCGTTGTCTGGGAATGTGCTCTGAAGGGCAGGGGGCGTCTGTCACCCGGTCATGTCATTGACTCAATAGCGCACTGGCTGTCCTCTGATGCAGATGAATTCTGCATTGAAGGCCAATGGATTGATAACGCCGCTCACCCGCCTGCTTGACCAGATGGCTGCCCATGGGGCGGTACGTTTCTACGCCAAGCGAATTGCTCCGAATGACAACTCAAAAAATCAGGTTTATCTGGGCGGCGGATTTGGCGCCCTGAACATCATTCCGCATGGTCCGGTCGAGGGTGACGACAGTGACCGCGCGGGCAGCGTCCGAGACAGGGCCAAAGCCATGGTTCGTTTCTTCTGGCTCGATGCTGACGGCCCGACGCCCGCACCCGATGCGCAGCTAATCCTGTATCCGAAATATCCCGAGGTGCGGATGTCCGGCTTTTTGCGCGGAGCGAAACGTGCACCAGTCGTGCTGATGAGGTCGCGCGACGAAGGCAGAGTGCTGTTTTTGGGGATCTGTGCCGATGGCCGGGTTCTGGGTCATGTCGTTGCAGCTGACGATCCCGTTGCCCACACCTTTGACGCAGCAGCGTCCGGTCTCGAAACGACCGGCGTCTTTCACGATCTGGAAAAACTGCGCCAAGATGGCACCGACCCGAAGGAAGCACTGCTCGCCGCGCTCCGGCGGATTCACGCCAAAGGCTGGATCGCATCGCAGAAGATGGGCAGGGCAGGGGTGCCGGCCCCCTACAGCGCCCGCAACGGCGGCGGCTATACGCTGGAAGCTGAGCTGGGCATCGCTCCGAACGGCTATGCGGATCCGGACTTTATGGGCTGGGAGGTCAAGCAATACGGGGTAAACGACTTTACCAGCTACCGTGCAAAAGGCGCTGTGACCCTGATGACGCCGGAACCAACCGGCGGGCTGTACCGGGATGAGGGTGTCGCGGCGTTTCTGAACCGCTATGGCTATGCCGATAAGTCGGGCAAGGCAGACCGTATCAATTTCGGCGGGATCTACACCGCCAGCCGTGATTTCCACGCAGACACCGGCCTCATGCTGCGCCTTGACGGGTTCGACGCGGCAACGGGGAAGATCACAGATTTCGACGGCGGGATTGTCCTGCTGGACCGCGACAACACTGTCGCAGCTTCATGGGGGTTCCGGGGCATTATGGCCCACTGGAACCGCAAGCACGCCAAGGCCGTCTATGTGCCGTCTCTCATGCAGTTCCCACCGCCGGAGTACAGCTATGGAGGTGTAGTCCAGTTGTGCGAAGGAACTGACGTGCTCCTCCTGCTGGCGGCGGTTTCAGCCGGAAGCGTTTACTACGATCCGGGCATCAAGATGGAAGCTGCGGGATCAGCAAAGCCGCTGATCAAGCGCCGGAGCCAGTTTCGAGTCCGGCACGCTGACTTGAACGCATTATACAGGGGGGGCTGAGGAGGTGGCGATAACATAATGACCGCAATACTATGCTCCACATGAATGAGGTCGGCTGAACGCATTGTGGGCAAGTCTGCACCGCGACATCGCAGATTTCCGCCATTTCAGTCTATAGAGTTCAGCTTATGGACTGAAATAGGTTCTTACAAAGATAGTTATTTATCATATAGTACTTTGAAAAATATAGTGTTTTTTTGTATAATTTAGAATACTTCAGAGAAGTCTATCTAGATAGAAAATAACGGGCATCGTATTTTTGGACATAATCGACGCAAAAAGTTCAAACCAAGGATTACCCACATGCCCTCTGATGACGTTCTCTCCTCGCTGCTCTCAGCACCCCCGATCATCCTCGCGCTTCTCCTTGGAATTAGTGCTGTAGGTGTAGCCGGATTTGCGCTGCACGTAGTCCTTCACGCCATCACGAAGGAACGTCGCAAATGAACATGCGTCAGTGGGTAAAGCTGCCGTCTGCTTGGATGGAAGAAGGCGGGCTTTCAGCCTTCAAGTGGCGTGCCGAGGCCGGGGCATCCGAAACAGCAGCTCTCATGGTTCTGATGGCAATCGCGCATCGCGCTGATCTGGAAGAGGGCATCGCTCGCGCGACATACAACGACCTGTTTGCCGCAACTGGCGTAAGCCGCACCAAGATTGCCGATGGTCTCGAAATTCTGGCAGCACGTAATTTGGTGATACGCGAAGCTAACGGGCGCAGCACATTCCAACTCACAAACTACGGCAAGGGGCGTCCTTGGGCCGCGCTGCCTGCGAAACCTTTATACGATGGCAATGGAGCTATGCCGATGTTCGAAGACTTCTATCTTCGTAAGGTGGCAGAGCTGGATGCCGTGAAAATCTATCTCGCGCTCGCGGCGCGGCGTGACACTAAACAGAACGTGACCCGGATCACCTACGATCAAATCAGCGACTATGCGGGTGTCCCGATTAAGCGCATTAAGCGCGCTCTTGGGATTCTGAACATCAACGGTCTTGTTACCGTGGAAAGCTATG
The DNA here is from genome assembly GCF_021735925.1 of Loktanella sp. M215. Taxonomy (NCBI): domain Bacteria; kingdom Pseudomonadati; phylum Pseudomonadota; class Alphaproteobacteria; order Rhodobacterales; family Roseobacteraceae; genus Loktanella; species Loktanella sp. M215. The sequence goes on along the minus strand of NZ_WMEA01000003.1, from coordinate 6,891 downwards.
AGCGGATGGATCGCTTACCCGGTGCATCTCATGGTTACCGACTGAGCCACTTATTTCCAAAATTCCATGCCGGAACAACCGGGCGCACGACGCGCGGACTGGGTGGAGATTCAAAAAATTACGAGTAGCGGAACGGTTATGAACATTTGAGAACGCAAGTATGTGCGTCGGCAAGGGAGATTTAAGTTGAAAAGAAAAATGGCAGCTCTGGTTTTAGGGAATGCGGAGTATCCCGCAGGTGGCGAACTCGAAAATCCTGTCAACGACGCTTTGGACATAAGTGAAAAACTAAAGTCCTACGATTTTGAGGTGATACTCGGGACAGACTGCTCAAAAGCGGCCATGGAAAAAAAGCTTAAAGAATTTGGTGATCTTCTCAAAACCCATGATGTCGGAATGTTTTTTTTCGCCGGTCATGGTATGCAAATTGATGGTAGCAATTATTTGCTAGCCATCGACACAGACGACTCTTCAGAGATTGATGCAAAATACAGCTCACTCTCCTTGGATAAGGTTGTAGAGGTATTGGCAAAATCCAAGGCATTAACCAAGATTATTGTGTTGGATGCGTGCCGAAACAATCCTTGGAAGAGGGCGTGGCATCGGGATATAGCCATGCGCGGCCTTGCGTCTGTTTATGCCCCGAAAGGCACGATCATAGGATTTGCAACGTCCCCCGGTGAAACCGCTGCTGATGGGGTCGGACGGAATGGCACTTATACTGAGGCTCTGTTGCAGCACATTGACACAAAAAGACTGCCCCATCGAGACAATGTTCAAGCGGGTAAGAAACACCGTCGCCGCCGCCAGCCAAGGTAAGCAGACTACATGGGAACACACATCCTTAGCCGGTGAGTTCTATTTCAATCTAGGTATCGACAAAATAGTTAAGGAATATGACGAAACCGCTCTTGCAGATGGCCTGTTTGGCCTCGACAACTCTAAGTTGTCACATAAAATTATAGAAGGTTTGAAGAGCTATAATTGGTATGTTCAAAATCCGGCATTACTGAAGCTTGATGAAAAAAGCGTTAAGCCGATGAGTATTAACAACCTATTCGTCCTTGGTCGAAATATATATCAAGCCGCTTGTGGATCATCTGGAGCCGCTGACGTTTTTATCGAAGACTTCAAATCGCGCACTGCACAGTTTGGCAAATTGAAGCGGAAGGCGTTGTTAGACGGGATGCTATTCGAGATATTTTTGACTCGACAGGTAACCTCCGCCCCAAGATCAAAAGTAAATATTTTGACGAAGTATTTGACTTACAAAAAATACCCGAACTTAAGGCGAGTTTTGAATTTATTGCGGACACACTATCGGCTGCGGGCGCAAACTTCATCCAACTACCTGGTCGTGGGCACGTACTGGACGTTACCGTTTCAACAAAGAAAAAAAAGAAAGGCTATCTTGTTGAATCAGTATTTATAGGCGGACTGGATTTATTTCAGCGTCCGGAAAGCGATTGGGATGACCTCGATGGTATACCGTTATACTCTAAAACTATCATTGAGAGACTGAACGCAAACCTTTCCCACGAACTTGTCGTCCCTCAGCGCCTGCTGAATGTGACCTACACCCCTGCATCTGTTGATGAAGACGATGTAATCCTCATCCCGCACGGATGGAGCATCAAAAGATGATTAGGCCCGCAATCAAGCTAACCTACGCTGCTGTGTTCGACTCTCCAGCCACGCCCAGTTCTTCACTGGATTGCGTTTCGCCAGATAGGTCTGCGCGATCATCAGAGATGGTATTTGCGGGCGATGTCGAGGGCCTCGGCCTGTTCGGTGCCGATGTATTCTTTCGTGCTCTCGATGCTGACGTGGCCCAGCAGGGAGCTGGGCAGCCCGTAGGTTGCCGGTCTGCTGGTGGATATAGGTCGGGAAGGTGCGGCGCAGGGAGTGCAGCCCGTAGAGCGCGGGATCGAGCCGGGCCGTATCAGCCAGCCTTTGAACAGCCGCCAGAGCTGGCTTTCACTCAGGTGTGAATGCGACCAGCGCACGCCCTGTCCGGTGAACAGCCAGCCGTGCAGCGGCCGCTCGCTGGCGGCCAGGTAGACGCGCAGGCTGTCGCGCGTCACCGCCGACAGCCGCGCTTGCACGGGGCGGGCATTCCGGGTCTCGGTCTTCTTCTGCCGGATCTCGACAATCTCGCGCACCCCGAGCGGGGTGGCCACATCGGCGACCCGCAGCCGCACCAAGTCGGAGCCCCGGAAGCAGGTATCCAGGGCCACGTTAAACAGCGCCAGTCACGGACCGCCGCAGCTTGCGTCCGGCTGTCCTGCCGCAGCAAGAGCCGGATCAGGCTGACCTCGTCAGGGGTGAGCGGGGGTTTCTTGCCCACCACCTTGCCGCGGTTCCAAAGCCGGTTTCGGAGGGGTGTCATGGGGCCAATCCTTGCAGGCTACGCACCCATTATAGCGGGAAAGCGTGCATACCGGAAGAGGTGAAGCGCGAAGAACCCATGAAACCCCTGTTTTATATAGCTCAGCCCCATCGGTCGCCATGCGAGCTAATATCAAAAAGCTTGCATGGATGGGTAAGCCGGTGCAGTTCAAAAACGTGTATCTACTGTTCGGCTTTTGAAGCGGGTTTGTGGCAGCTAAAAACAGGGCAGGGGATGCGTGTGCCAAAAACGAGGGTTTTTGGCACACGTCTGAATGACGGCAGTGCCGGATAAAGTTACCTTTCGCGTATCATATTTCTGACCTAAACTGGACACTTATCGCAGCGTCCCACAAAGCCGATTATAAAGGACGAAAGCGACTATCATTATTTTATAAGGACAGATGAATGAGCAAACAGTTTTACGAAGTTACAAAGGGACACCTAGGACAATACGAGGACTGGTGGAACTTTGATGCAGAAAAAAAAAAGTGTGGTCACGCACCATTGGGACTACGTCACAGTTAAAGGTTTGGCTCAGAATACGGGAAAAAGGACTTATTCGACAACAGAGTTTCTAGAAGGCGATCATCATAGTGGAGCAAAATCAGCCTTGAGAGAAATTTTGAAGGTTGAATAAATACTATGAGAAACAGGCCTGAAAAATCTGAGAAACTACCGGCGCTCCATACGCTCATCATCGGGGACATCCGCGCAGCATGGTCTAAAATGTATTGGGATGTGGATGCTTTCGGAGACGTCCAACGATCATTTCCGGAAGAACATGAGCCGCTCGCTTACTTAGCACTCAATGCATGTATTTCAGCGTCTTCTTTGGAAAACTGGGCGAGAACACGATGGATGCAACAAGAACGCAAGAAAAAGTTCAGGGTAAAGGAACAGGACTTTACTGATTTGGTAGACGCGAAAATACCTCATCAGGGTCTCTGTGTAGACGTTGCTAATACGACGAAGCACGGTAAGCACAAGGAACGTCGCTGGAAAAATGGAGAACTCAATTTCAGATATGACGCGGCCAGCGAGCATGACCCGCCTGGCTTTGTCATCTTAAAGTTACATGAAAGTAAAACCAGCATCCTTTACAATGATCTTCATGATCTGCCGAACCTTTGGTGGGAATTTCTAAAAGAAGTTGATCTTGTTTCCGGTGAAAAACCTACGCTGGAATGGTGGCAACGCAAAATTTCTCGAATGTTCCCTATGATCTTACGCTAGCATAAACGTACTCGCTATCGTGGTTTGTGCTAACAACCCTTTGTTGAAGGGTTTTTGAGCACTGTTTTCGTCCGGCAAACCATTTAGATTATTCCTGAACTAGAAGCCGACATTAGAGGTGCAAGTAAGTGTCGGAAGTTTGGGCTCAGAACCGCCATTCACCACGTTCCAAAAACCACCGTTTCTGGCTTACCCCCTTAACGCGGGAAGTAACGCCCTTCGTCCCTGTCCTGAACCGCAAGGGTCACGATCTGACTTACCGCAACGCCACAATCGAGACCGGCGTAAAACGTTACAAGACGGCGACCACCATGTGCCGTACATGTCTGCGGAAGCTCGATTTTTACAGACGTTTCAGTGCGGTCGGTCATCCGCTTGGTCAATGAGGATGCCCGAGAGGCGTGGCCCCCGAGTTCATGAGTACGGATTAGAACGGCGTTGAAAAAGTCGGGTACGTTAAGGCTTACAGCAGGCGGCGTAGAGGTCGGTCGCGTTGGCTTAAGCCTTCCTCTGCAGGCTGCTCGATCAGCGCCAATCCAAGACAAATGTGGATTGGGTCTGATGTAGGCCAAGACTTTTAACAGGTGTCATTCACCTGTTGACTCAGCAGACTTCCCTGTATATCAGCAGTCATACACTGGTGGAGTTTGTAAATTATGACTGATAGTACAACCCGAATTTCCTTACGCCTCCGGAGCGATGTGGCCGACCTCATCAAGTCGCTATCCTCCGAAGCTGGGATCGATCCCTCCGCCTTCATGCAGCGCGCGCTGGAACGCGCCGTCTACGAACACCTACCGGCTGATCGGCGGCGGGAGATCGACGAACACCACGGCCCTCTACGAGATGGCGCAGACCGTAGCCCGCGAGATCCGTGACGCGGGAAAAGCGGACGAGCATTTCACGCTCACTGTCTTTCGCGCGATGATGGCCATCCCAAACATTCGGGCTCTCTACGAGGAGGTGATCGGCGTGGACGCCTATGCTGACAAGGCGCCCGGAAAGATGCCGCTCAACATGTACCTAGGCTGGTACATCAAGAAGGCGGTCGGCGCAGAGCCGCCTTCTCGACGACGCGGGCACTCCACGCAGGGAGTATGTTACCGGCGAGCCGATCAAAGAGCTACACACTCCTCGCTGTGGAGCCTCCCGTCGCAGCCGTCATCGTCCGGGCATCGTAAGCGGAACCCCCCATGGCTGATCACAAGAACGTCCTGATCGCGATCGCGGCCACTACGGACCCCGCCAAGCTCCGCAACTTTAGAGCCAATGCCCGCAGGCTCAGCGCGACCGATGTAGAGAGGAAGCCGCCTTCCGGCGCTTGGTGGAGATACTTCCGAAAGAAGAGCCCGGCACGCTCGAGCACGACTTCTGGAAGACGATCCACGCATTTGAGGAGATGCACAGCGAGGAGCGAGGAAAGACCATCAGGCTGTCCCGGACGCGCCAGAAGGTCGCCCGTGTCGGCGTAAAGGAGACCCTGATCGGGTTCGCGACCAGCAAGACCCCGACAGACGGCTTCAGGATCTTGATCGACTATGGCTGCCCCGAGCTTACCGGCGAGGCACTGGTCCTAAAACACAGTAAGGAGTTCAATCCGGAGGTGCAGCTTGCCGCCAGGCGACGACTAGAAGACGCAGGTGTCGATCCCTCGAAGCTGGTCTTGTGATCCCTCCTTCTAGGTCACTCTGCCTTACTCTGGGGGCCCGAAAAACCACCGTTTGTGGCACTCGAGGTGCTAATCCTTGGCGGGAGATTGAAGATTTTGATTGGAATTCCTAAAAACGACTGTTTACTGCGCGATATGTTGGGATTTGCTCGTGCCCCTAGGAGAGCTGACTACCTTAAGCGTATAAAAGGCTCTTGTCCTGCCGGTGGTCGAGATGAAACGGTACGAGGCGGTAAGTACATCGCTTACATCAATGCGGTGACATTATGGCGACGTGGGCTAGAACCTTTAACGAAAGACAGGACGTGGCAGCCCGATATTACTCACCGGACGATCCAGAGAACTACGTTACCTCGTCTGAGCTCAAGCGCTTCGCTCGGACGAAGCAGATCAGTATATGGTCCACTGGTTTCGAGGCATGTTTGAAGACCCTCAGAACGAGATGCCCTACGCGGACAAGGGAAGACCACGGCGACTCTCCCTCACTTTATCCTTGGGGCCGGACCCTACGATGCCGACGAACAGCTCAAAGACGAGTTTAGCGACATAGTGCCCTTTGAGGTTATTCAGGAAGCCGTCCTAGGAGGTACAATCAGACGGCACGATAGAATGGAGCACGGTCCAAATCATCCCTGATCAGATAGCCGCCCGCGACGGGGCAATGGCCGAACACTATAACGAGCCCCCTTCACCGGCCTTAGAAGATATTCAGCGGCGGATAGAAAACGGCGTCGTTCCCGCCTTTGGCGATCCGTTTGAACACGAGGAACGCGTGGCATTGCGCCGCAAACTAGCGGAGCTGCGCGCTCCTTGCTCAAGACCCGCCGTCGCATGGCGGGATTGGGCACAATCAACCGCCAGAGCAACCGGCACTGACGGTCGAGCTGAAGATCGAAGCAACCGATGCCATCGACCAGATGGATGCAGAGCTAGCTAACGAAAAGCCCGACGTAGAGGTCGTGCTCGAGGCAACAAGGACGGCTGCAAAAAAGTCCTCTTCTGGATGGGCAAAAACTCGACAAGTCCGTCGACAGCTTCATGGCGACGATTGGCTCAGCGGGCGGTGTCGCGGTCGTCGGCGGCGTCACTGTTCAGCTCGCAGGGGGGGTTCTTGTCGGTGAGAAGATTGGCCAAGTGGTAGAACAGCACTGCAATGGCCAAACACTGTCACCCTGCCCTTCTGCGTGTCTGCGATTAAAAATCCGACTGAGCTGGTGCCTGTTCTTCGGAGCAGCCTTCGCCACTGCAAAACTAGGGGAGCGAACAGGATCCTGCGTCAAAGAGGCTGGTGCGGCCTGCAAGCCGCAAGGCTGAAAACAAGGCCCCTGAAGCTAGTTACCTCAGCTCGGGCGGTTTTCGGCCGGTTGCGCCCACAGTCTCTGTCACTGGAAAAATGACAGTTTATGGCAAGGTGTCATTGCCTAAAAGTAGCCGTTCGTACCATTTGCAGCTAAGGTCAATAACCAGCACAACCTGCTCATTGGATGTCAGGCAGTGAAGGTTACGTCGTACGAAAGAGCAGCCCCTTCGCTCGCGACGAAGAAACTTACTGCGCAGAGCCTTAATACATAAAAACTACCAACCTCCGGATGTGGTCA